>JAPLJQ010000250.1 GCA_026388495.1 Deltaproteobacteria bacterium
ACATTCATGTTGGTGGAGGTGCCGGCGCCTCCCTGTAGTGCATCGACGGGAAAATGCTCCGAGAGCGTCCCGGCTGCAATCTCAGCGCAGGCCGTCATGATGGCCTGCGCTTTTTTCTCTTCAAGATACCCAGTTTCCAGGTTGGCCATGACGCAGGCCTTTTTTACCATAGCCATGGCTTTAATAAGGGAGGGATTGACCCGGTAACCGCTGATGGGAAAATTACGAATGGCCCGCTCCGTATGAATGCCCCAATAAACATCCTCCGGTAATTCAAGGGAGCCGAGCAGGTCTTTTTCGATGCGATGCTTTTTCATGTCTTTAACTTTGACGCCCTCTTAAAAAGTATTCCACGCTGTGATACGCGAACTATATCACAGAAAATGATCCGGTTGCTTAAAAAAAAGAGGTTTGATCCGGTGAGATCAAACCTCTTTAGCAATTAGTAAATCAGTAAAAAAAATACTTCAACGTTAGTGCGAACCGGAATCGTCACTCTCACAGCCGCCGAGCTTAACGTCTTTGTGGGGCAATTCCGTTCCTCTATCCACGTAATGGGTATGGAGGAGTTTGTGAGATTTGTGTCCCAGAGGTTCCTTCAGGAAGGTTTCATATATCTTCGTGATGGAGGGACTTTCATGGGATTGTCGATATTTCTGAACGGAGGCATCGTCCGAATAGAGAGCGCCGGAACGAAGTGTTCGAATCTCATTCGTTGTCGGGATGGGTGATCCGCCGCCGGCGATACAGCCACCGGGACAGCACATGACTTCAATGAACGCATAGGGGGATTTCCCTTCCCGGATCTGGTCCAGCACCTTGCGGGCGTTTCCCAGACCGTGCGCCACGGCTACCGATACCGGTCCAAGATCGCCGACCGTAAGCGTAGCGTCTTTAACGCCGTCGAGACCACGCACAGGGGTTACATTAAGGTCGGGCAAATTGTTCCCCGTGACAACGGCGTAAACGGTTCGAATCGCCGCTTCCATAACGCCTCCTGTGGCGCCGAAGATGGTTGCTGCACCGGTGTATTCACCCATGGGGGCGTCGTAATCCTCGTCGGGAAGGTTGACAAAATCGATACCAGCTTCCTTGATCATCCTTGCCAGTTCGCGTGTTGTGAGGACGTAATCTACATCGCGGTAGCCGCTGCTGCACATTTCCGGCCTCTGGCATTCAAATTTCTTCGCCGTGCAGGGCATGATGGAAATGGAGACGATATCCTTGGGATCGATCCCAGCAAATTCGGCATAGTAGGTCTTTGCCAGGGCGCCGAACATCATCTGAGGCGATTTGCAGGTGGAGAGGTGAGGCAGCAGATCGGGATAGAAGTGTTCACAGAACTTGATCCATCCTGGGCTGCACGATGTAATCATGGGGAGTTTCCCCCCCTCCTTGACACGCTTCAACAGCTCATTCCCTTCTTCGATAATGGTCAGGTCAGCTGTGAAGTTCGTATCAAACACCTTGTCAAATCCGAGCCTGCGGAGCGCCGCTATCATTTTTCCCGTTACGAGAGAGCCCGGGGGCATTCCGAATTCTTCACCAAGATTGGCGCGGATGGCGGGCGCTTCCTGAACCACGACGTGCTTCGTGGGATCCTGAATGGCCTTCCAGACACTGTCAATGTCGTCTTTTTCATAAAGGGCGCCGACGGGGCACGCCATGATGCACTGGCCGCAGGCGATGCAGTTTGTTTCCAGAAGGGGAAGGTCAAAGGCGGGACCCACCTTAACTTTGCTTCCTCTGAAGGACGGCGTTAAGACGCTTACGGTCTGGATCTGCTCGCATACGGCGATGCAGCGATGGCAGTGGATACACTTTCTGCTGTCTCTGACGATGGAAGGGCTGGAGTCATCGATAACCCCTTCTTTCGGGAAAGGTGGAATTTCGAATCTCACTTCTCTCACACCGGTCTGCTCCGCCACGTTCTGAAGCTCACAATTGCCGTTTCTGATACAGTGGTTGCATTCCGTCGGGTGATTCGCCAGAAGAAGCTCTACCACCATTTTTCTCGCCTTGCGGACCGCTTCCGTTGTTGTATGGACCACCATTCCTTCAGAGACGGGAAACACGCATGAAGCCACGTGGGTTCTCTGGCCTTCCACGTCAACCATGCAAACACGGCAGGCGCCGGGTGTATGACCGATTTCCGACCACGCGCACAGGGTAGGGATCTTAATTTTAATTTTCTTTGCCGCTTCAAGTACGGTTGTACCCGGCTCCACAGCGACTTTTATATTATCAATAGTTACATTCACTAATGACATAAGTTCTCCTCCAATTGATTTAAATTACTTTTTTGCAGGCAGGCAGATATATAGGACTGCCTGCCGTGACAGGACTTGAAATTTAAGAGGCTTACCCCGCCCGAAAAGCGGGGTAAGCCATCGTATTTGGTTGAATCCTGATTCCGTCGATGTATCAGGAAATTTCCGCGTCGCATCTGAGACAGCGACACGCCTCGTGAATAGCCATATCCTTCAGATAGCCGAGTTCCACTTCCTTGAAGTTTCGCTTCCGGTCGGGTCCGTGCAGTTCAGACATTTTCGCCTGGGGCTCTTCAACCGATTCTTCATCAACAACGAAGGGAATGTCGATCTTTTCATCAGGGGGTGCTTCATAGGCGTCTTCGCCATTGGCCTTCCTGATGGCGCTGTCAATGTCGGCTGCAGCCTGGTGACCTGCTGCAATCGCTCCGATGACCGTATCCGGTCCCGTCAGCGCATCGCCGCCCGTGAAGAATTTCGGATTGGTCGTCTGGGATTTGGTTCCCGAAGCCAGTTCGAAGGTATTCCACTTGGTAACGGAAACGCCGCTTTCTTTGGGAACGAAAGCCATGTCGGATGTTTGGCCGATAGCCGCGACAACGGCATCCACACTAAGGGTGAATTCCGATCCCGCAATGGCGACGGGTTTCTTCCTTCCGCTTCGGTCAAAATCGCCGAGTTTCATTCTCTGACAGGCGATCCCGTTGACCTTGCCATCCTTTCCTTCAATCTTCAAAGGTGCGACAAGGTATTCGATCTTGATTCCTTCTTCTTCAGCTGCGATGATCTCTTCCGCCGCCGCCGGCATGTCTTTTCTTTCACGCCGGTAAAGGATGGTGACATCGGCGCCGAGCCGCTTCGCTACGCGAGCGGCATCGATGGCGGAGTTTCCGCCGCCGATAACGGCCACTTTTGAACCGAGGGTTTTCTTGCCGCTCGTCCAGGCTTCTTCTTCGTTATTGAAATCTCTCAGGAATTCGACACCGCCGAAAACGCCCTTCAGGCTTTCGCCCTCGACGCCCATGGGCTGGCTCTTCTGAGATCCGGGAGCCAGGAAGGTGAAATCAAAGTCCTTGTTTAACTGATCGAAAGTAATGTCCTTGCCTACAGAGGTGTTGCATTTGATCTCCACGCCGACGGCTTCGATATTGTTTTTGATCTCGTCCGCCAGAATGTTTCTGGGAAGTCTGTAGGCTGGAATGGCCCAGCGAAGCATACCGCCCGGCTGAGACAGTGCTTCAAAGACCGTTACCTTGTATCCCCTGAGGGCCAGATCACGCGCTGCGGTCAGACCTGCCGGTCCCCCGCCGATAACGGCAATCTTTTCTTTTCTGGTTACAGGGGCCAATGCCTGTTTCGGTCTCGGCGCGCTATCAGTAATGAAACGTTTCAGGAATTTGATGGCGAGGGGTTCATCAAGATTGCCCCTGCGGCATTTTCCCTGGCACTTGTGGTCGCAGACCCTTCCGCATACGGATGGGAGGGGGTTGGTCTTCAGCATGACCTTGTAGGCGTCTTCAAACCGTTCTGAACGGACAAGGGCTATGTAAGCCGGCACGTCCATGCCCGCGGGACAGGTATGCTGGCAGGGTGACTTGAAGAGGGAGGAACAGACAACGGCCCTGCATTTGTGATCTCTGATGTGCTCCTCGTACTCATTCCTGAAGTAGCGGATAGTGCTCAGAACCGGGTTCGGGGCTGTCTGTCCGAGACCGCACAGGGATGCATTCTTGATAATGACGGCCATTTCCTGAAGAAGTTCGATATCCCCTTCCTTGCCTTTACCCTGGCAGATGTTGGTCAATAATTCCAGCATCCGCTTGGTTCCCTCACGGCATGGGGTACACTTTCCGCAGGACTCATCCTGAACGAAATCCATGAAGAAACGGGCCATATCAACGGCGCATTTGTCTTCATTTAGAACGATCATACCGCCGGAACCCATGATGGCGCCGAGTTCCGCAACGCGCTCAAAATCAATAGGCGCATTTAAATGTTCAGCCGGGATCATACCACCGGATGGACCGCCTAACTGTGCAGCCTTGAATTTCCTGCCTTTGGGGATGCCGCCGCCGATTTCATAGACTATCTGTCCGAGGGGGGTACCCATGGGGACTTCGACAAGACCGACGTTGTTCACATCGCCGGTCAGGGCGAACACCTTGGTACCCTTGCTCTTTTCCGTACCTATGGCGTTATACCAGGAAGCGCCTTTCAAAATAATCTGTCCGATATTGGCAAACGTCTCCACGTTGTTGAGAACGGAAGGTTTCTGCCAGAGTCCGGCAATGGCGGGGAAGGGCGGTCGGGGTCTGGGCATGCCTCGCTTGCCTTCAATAGAGGTCATCAGCGCTGTTTCTTCGCCGCATACGAAAGCGCCCGCGCCCTGGTACACCTGGAGTTCAAAATCAAATCCGGTGCCCAGAATGTCTTTCCCTAAAAGGCCGTATTCCTTTGCCTGAGTCATGGCGACGTTCAATCTGTGAATGGCCAGGGGATATTCAGCGCGGCAGTAAATATATCCATGATGTGCGCCGATGGCTTTGGCGCCAATGACCATTCCCTCAAGAAGGGCGTGAGGGTCGGCTTCGAGAACGCTTCTGTCCATGAAAGCTCCCGGGTCTCCTTCATCGGCGTTACACAGGATGTATTTTACATCGCCCGGTGATGCAGCACAGAATTTCCATTTCAAACCTGTCGGGAAACCTGCCCCGCCTCTTCCTCGAAGACCTGAGTCCAGGACTTCCTTGATAATCTGTTCCGGCGTCATTTCCGTCAGGGCTTTTGACAGTCCCGCATAACCATCTCTCGCGATGGCTTCATCAATGACTTCCGGGTCGATCATTCCCCTGTTTCTCAATACCCTCAATTCCTGAAGGGCAAAGAAGGGGATGTCATGCATGGCCGGAATCTCTTCTTTCGTAGCCGGTTCCTTGTAGAGAAGTCTCTCAAGGATTCTTCCCTTAATGAGATGTTCTTCAACAAGCTCCGGCATGTCTTCCGGTTTCATGTTCATATAAATAACGCCCTCGGGATAGGCCACCATAAGGGGCCCCTGGGCACAAAATCCGTTACAACCGGTTTCTACAAGCTTCACTTCTTCTGAAAGACCTCTTTTGCTCATCTCGTCGAGCAAAGCACTCTTGACTTTAAGAGCTCCAGAAGCGTGACAACCGGTTCCTCCACAGAGCAATAAATGTGAACGAAACACCTTCATGTGGATATTATCCTCCTTAACATATTAGTATCGTAATTTAATTCATCGCGCATTGAAAAAGTTTCAGCCTCTGGCCAGGGCAAACGGTGTCTGTACCTCTCCCTGCAGGACATGTCTTTTAAAAATCTGTCTCATCTTGTTTGCATCAATTTTTCCATAGATAATGGATTCCTGACCTGTCATTTCCACGGTGACCATAGGTTCCTGGCTGCAAAACCCCGCGCATCCGGACGTCGTCACGATGACATCGGATACGCCCGCTTCGGCAATTTCCGCCATCAGTGAATCCATGACAACCCTCGCCCCGGCGGCAATACCGCAGGTCCCCATATGAACCGTTACCTTGGCTCTTTGCTCACCTTGTCTTAATGCGGCATCGGCGTGAGCCTTTTCCTTAATCTTCTTCAAATCTGCTATTGTAAGTTTTGCCATAGCTGTTTCCCTCATCGTATAAAATGGTTAAGCTGTTGCCGTTTCTTCCCGGTATTGATCCAGGATTTCCTTGATTTTCTGCGGTTTCATTCTTCCATGGACATCTTCCGTAATGACAATGACCGGGGCCAATCCGCAGGCGCCCAGGCATCTGACCGATTCAAGGGTAAAGAGCCTATCGGCGGTTGTTTCTTTCTCTTTGACGCCCAACTGTTTTTCTATCGTTTCCATGATGGCCTTGCCGCCACGGACGTAGCATGCCGTGCCGAGACACACGCGGCATATATGCTTGCCGCGGGGAGTCATGGTGAAGAATGAATAGAAGGTCACCACCCCGTAAACGCGGCTCAGCGGCTGATTCAGTCCTTTCGCGATGACTTGTAAAATCGGCATGGGTAAAAATTCAAGGACCATCTGCGCTTCTTCCAGAACGGGAATCAGCGCACCCGGCTTGCCCTTGAACTTCGCAATAATTTCATCAAGCTTTGCAAGTTGTTCTGCCGTAAATTCTTTTTGTAGATCAAAATCACCATTACCCGCTTTCATGCATTCAATCCTCCTTAAAAATTCATGCCTCCGCTCCGATTTCCTTCAGACCCTCTGTGACATGGCTCCTGATGAAATTCAGAACATCGACATGATTAATTGGTATATCTTCAATTTCCTTTTTAATTTCTCGAGTATCTAAAATGTACGACTGGCCGTTACGGCGGTGACGGTAAATAAATTCGATGTCAGGATCTCCCGCAATTAATGTGACCATCGTACCTGATATGTCCCCAAGGGGTTGTCTGTCTATGTGACTGAGTTTGAAATCAACAGCAACCCTCGTCCCTTCACCTCCCTTCGATTCGATAATAAATTTGCCTTCTGTTTTTTCTGCGGCCTGAGCAAGCATCGGAAGTCCCAAACCGACGTTGCGAACCGTTTTTGTTGTAAAAAATGGGTCTGTAACTTTTTTTAAGACATCTTCGCTCATCCCGGATCCGTTATCCCGTATATCCAGAGACAAGATGTCTTTTGCCGTGTCTTCCGTAATATCAATGTTTACGATGCTGGCCCCGGCACGAGTGGAATTTTCTACGATATCCAGGATATGAAGAGACAGTTCTAACAATCCTTACTCCTGAATATACCTTCCTTCACAATGCTCAAAGGCCATTTTCAACTCTGAAACCGTACTGTTTTCAAGGACAATATTCGTTACCCCTTGACCGATATCCCTTATGAAATGGGCATCCGATGATTCAACCAAAGGATAACGGGACAATTCCGGATATTTCAAACGGGCATTTTTTATTCCTGTCCGATGCGTTATTTCAAGGGCATCAAAAGGAATATCCGGATCTATAAAACCCAACTGACTGATGATACTGAAGCTTTCCCGATCAATATGCGATGCGATGACAAGTCCTCCGAAACAGTGAACGTGTTGAATGACATCGTGTAATGAAAGTCTGGTCGCTCCGAGAAGAAATCTGTCGTTAAAACCTTCAACCTCATCAAGATCGTTGATGATGGCCTGGCATCCGAAGAGTTCTTCTCTATTCATGCCGGAAAGATGGGCATAAATAATATCCTGAATCGTCATCAGGTTATCCAGCGTATCAAAAAGAGCCAGCACGTGAACTTCTTCACTGCTTGTTATTTCCATCCCCGGGAGGACCGTCAGTGGTTTTCCTTCCGCTGCCCTCATGACAAACTGAACGTTTTCCGAGGCGTTATGATCGCAGATTGCGATGATGTCCAGTTTTTCAGCAATTGCTCTTTCAACAACAGCGCTCGGGTACATATCGAGATCGCCGCAGGGAGACAGGCATGTATGGACATGAAGATCGCAGCGATACACCCTGAGCATTCAATTAATCCATAAAGAGAAAAGACCAAGATGAACAAGGTCTCTTCTCTGATTCACTGTCAGTTGATCAGCTTTCTTTGTTTAATAAATGATATATCCTCCCAATGACCTCAAAACTGGGTAAGTCAGAGACCATTATGGGGATTCCTTCCTTTACGGCTTTTTCAATGGTATCCTGGGCCGGCTCGCAACCTTGGACAAGAACAATACCGGCATGATCTTTCAGGCTGGCTACGGCAACAATATTCTGATGAACCTGACGGGTAACCCAGATATTTCCTTCCTTGCTGTTTCCCATGACGTCGCTCAGCAGGTCTCCTGCATAACCGCCCCGCACTTCCGTTTTGAGCTTATCATCGCCGGACCGGACCTTCAAATTCAAGGCTTTGACAATTGATTCCAAATCCACGCTATCTGATCCTTTCCCTCATGTGTTTCAGGAACAACCGTTCGTTTTTATGATCATTTTGAGGTACGTGCCCTTTCCAACTTCAGAGTTGATCTGGAATATATCCGAGAAGCTCTTGATATTGCACAGACCCATCCCGGCGCCGAAACCCATTTCCCTGATTTTATCTGTCGCCGTGGAATATCCCGGCTGCATGGCAAGCGTGATATCCGGTATACCCTGACCTTCGTCGATGGCTTCTATCATGACGCTGTCAACAACGACGCGCAGACGGATCATCCCTTTTTTTGCATAGGAAACGATATTGATTTCCGATTCATAAGCGACAAGGCTTACTTTGCGGACAATATCACTGGAAAGGCCCATCTGTTTCAGGATCGCTTTAATGCTGCTTGAGACCTCTCCCGCATGGTCAAAATTTCCGCCGATGACGGCAAAACTGCCTTCATACAAGGGCTTTTCATTCACGATGGTATCTATTTAATGCCTACTTTCTCTATACAGCCTTTGATTCCCTTTGAGAATAAACGTCCTGCGATTTCAAAAAGAATGTATTTCGTTGTCAGAATCGGGATACTCAGTTCCTCTGCCAGTTGGAATGTTTCCGGGGATGGCCTTTTCCCGCGACCCATGATGACAGCCGCGATATCAAGGACATCTGCCGTTCTCACGACCTGCGGATTGGTTAATCCCGTAATTAAAAGACTGCCTGCTGTTGCAAAAGCCAGTACATCACTCATCAGGTCGGCTACAAAAGCTGTTTTAACGTCCATATCCAGCTGATCTTCGCCGATGAGGACTTCCGCATCCAGATATTCCTTAATTTCGCGGAGGGTCAAAGGTTGTCTCCCCAGGGTATGATTTTGCAGGAAATGTATTTTTAAAAAGCATCAAAAATAGTCTACTGCGCCTATAAAAATAACGGGACGCGATTACCATATGCGGGTGGTTATGTCAATACAATTTTTGTGATAAGTTTGTTTATTCCTTTGCACAAG
>JAPLJQ010000406.1 GCA_026388495.1 Deltaproteobacteria bacterium
GAAATGATTTCTCAAAACCTCGCAAACCCAACAAATCAATCATTTCATGAACCCGAGTTTTAATTTCCCCTTTGGGAAATCTTTTCAATTCGAGGCCCAGTTTGATATTATCCTCTACCGTTCTCCATGGCAGAATAGCGACCTCTTGAAACACGAAGGCAATGTTGTGTTTGCGGGGGTCCACTTCGGCTCCATCAACGGTTACCTTTCCCTTCGTGGGGGGCAGTAATCCGCAAACCAGATTCGCGAGGGTGGTCTTGCCGCACCCGGTGGGGCCTACGATACAGATAAATTCGTTTTCATACAAGGTAGCGTCAATATTGTCTAATACGAGTAAATCACCGAAACATTTCGTAAAGGACTCAAATCGTATTTTTACCTTTGGAGCGCTCAACGTGAACCTCCTACGGCATCTTGCGCTATCTCCGATAGATTACTGATCGAAGTTCTTAATTGCAGAAAATCCGGATGCGTCACATTTCGCGGTTTGGAAAAATTCACGTTTATCTCTTTGATAATTCTGGCTGGCACGCTGGACAAAACGATTAACCGGTCAGCCAAAAAAACGGACTCTTCGATATTATTCGTGATGAAGATTACGGTCCGTTTCATCTTTTCGCAGATCTTCAGGACCTCCATTTGCATTACATACCGGGTTTGGGCATCCAGAGAACCGAAAGGCTCGTCTAATATCAACAAATCACCCTCCACACAGAACGCCCGGGCAATGGCCACCCTCTGTTTCATCCCTCCGGAAATTTGATTTGGATAATAATCCGCGAATTCCTGCAGTCCTACGATTTGCAGGACATTGGCTATTTTTTCCTCCGCGACAGGTCCGGATATCCCCTTAATTTCCAGCGCGATTTTCACATTGTCTTTTACGGTCCGCCAAGGCAAACACGATCGCGCTTGAAAAACATAAGAAATGTTGTGTTTCTGGGGATTGACGAGTTCTCCATTCAATTTCACGGTGCCTACACTGGGTTTCAGAAGCCCCGCAATGAGATTCGCCATGGTTGTTTTCCCGCATCCGCTCGGGCCTAAAATGCAAAGAAATTCATTCTCATAAACATCAAACTTTATATGATCAAGCACCACGATGCTGTCATAGCTATGGGCGACATCAATTTCAATCTTGGGCTTGCCAACGGGCATGTTCATCTCCTCCTGGCCCCGATCTTACAGTGTTATCTGGGAACGCCAGCGAAACAGGCGCTTTTCAATCTGCAAAACCACTTCATTGCAGGCAAAGCCGATAATACCAATGAGAATCATCCCTACAACAACCGCATTCATATTTAAGAGGTCGGCATATTTCAGAATCAGCCGTCCCGCACCGATCGGTTCCCCACCGATCATTTCGGCAGCTACGATACACATCCAGGAATCGCCCAAACCGATTCTTGCACCGGCGAGAATCTCGGGTGTAACCGAGGGAATGACAATTCTTTTAAGGATATCCCAACGAGACCCTCCATATACTTTAACGGAATCCTTTAAAATGGTTTCCACCCTTGGAATGCTCATTAGCACACTAATGAATATGGGAAAGAAAGCCCCCACCCAGATAATAAACACATATCGCGCAAACCCCCGGAGCAAAATCATAGACATGGGAATCCAGGCAATGGGCGGGATGAAGCGGATCGGCTCAATAATTACTTTTGAATTTTCATAAATGAACGGATATAGCCCCATCAAA
>JAPLJQ010000197.1 GCA_026388495.1 Deltaproteobacteria bacterium
AAATTGAAGAGGGCATGGAAAGGATCAAGATTGCCGTCATGAAACTTGTGTGAATAGGGCTTGACGGTTTCGTAAAAAGTTGGATTTCACCACAACCTGTCATTCCTGCGAAAGCGGGGATCATGTCATATTGTATAGTTATTGTCTTAAGTCGGATTTTTCCCCAATGTACTTGTCGGGGGCGTGAGTGACGCGATATTACACTTTTATTCGAGTTCACAAGGTGAGACCTTGAAAATTTATCTAATGTTCATTGTGAGGCTTTTGGCGCCGCTGCAGTCACGACAAATATCGGTACATTAGAGATTGCGCCGATTTGCTCGTAATGACAAATGAGGCTTTTTTACAGGCCTTCAGTTTTTGGGCTCGGTCAGGAAATCCCTGTCGTGTAGTCGGGGTGATTTAATATAAAAGGTGATCAAATGGTTGGAATATTTGGGGTTATTTCCAGAAGCGATTGAATAAAGACTTTATTTTACGGTACTGATTATCACTCTCATCTGGGTACGGAATACGGAGGACTGTCTGTCATCGGGAGCGAAGGTTTCCAAAACGCCATTCACAGCATCAGCCAGGCGCAATTCAAATCAAGATTCGGTACGTTTGCCATTGCCGCAACGTGCATGATTACAAACAAGGATGCTCTTACGAAATCTCTTATCAATGAGGGGTTATCGTGCAGTGAGATGACGGGTGGCGGGATGAATACGGTAGAGCATGTGGCAAAATCGATCAACACAGGGGAAAATATCGTTGACGGTATAAAAAAAATGCAGGATGCCATTGAAGGTTCCACTCAAGAACTACACCATAAAAAAGCTCTGGGACAATGGCGCTCTTCAAATCCATATCAGACCTGCCTGTCCACCGTTAATGTATCCATGCAGATATATGGCTTCCACCCGTTCCTTAATGGAGCTGGCTTTTCGAAGGGCGATAAAAAATATTGAGGGAAAAGATAATGAAAAGATAGATGAATATCTTGATCACCTGTCAGATAAATATCGGGATATGGTCGAGTGGATTCGTAAAGACTTAAACGTCACGTCTCTCAGATATTTATACATTGAAGACATGATTGAAGCCATCGGGCTTCCGGAGAACCAGTTGTGCCTGTATTGCTGGCAAGGTAGCTGACGGATTATCAAGAAGGCTCACATCCCTCATCATATGAATGACGCCTGCGCATCTTCGTCATCCCTCAGGTGGACTGATAACTTTACCATCTGAATGTCCTTAAATTCCTTATTGATTGCAATTATTCCTTCGTGTTATAAGATACGATATCTTATCGTAACAGTCATAAATGGTGCATCCTATTGGAAACCTCCATAAAGAAAAGAAAGTCGAAAACTGTATATTTAGGTGCTATTCAGATAGGCGGTGATGCGCCTGTTGTGGTGCAATCCATGACCTGCACGGACACGAGGAATGTAAGGGATACAGTTAGTCAGATCAGAATGCTTGAAGAAGCCGGTTGTGAAGCGGTCCGGGTTGCTGTACCGGACGAGGAAGCGGCGTCGGCATTGAAGGATATCCGGAAACAAATCTCTATTCCTTTGATCGCAGATATTCATTTCAATTACCGGCTTGCCATTACGGCAATACAGAACCATGTGGAAGGAATCCGGATCAATCCAGGTAACATAAAAAAAGATAAAATACTGGAAATCATTCGATTTGCAAAAACTCAGGGAACGGCAGTGCGCATTGGAATCAATGCCGGGTCTCTTGAAAAGGATTTATTCGTGAAATATGGAGGGCCGAAAGCACCGGCGCTTGTTGAAAGTGCTCTCAGGAACCTTGATCATATCGTAAGTTCCGGTTTTGAAAACATCAAATTGTCTTTGAAATCATCGGACGTGGCAACAATGATAGAGGCCTACCGTGTCATATCAAAAAGAACAGATTATCCATTGCATCTTGGTGTAACAGAAGCTGGTACCCTGATACCTGCTGCCATTAAATCATCCATAGGTATGGGTATCCTCCTTTACGAAGGAATTGGAGATACGATCAGGGTGTCCGTAACGGGAGATCCTGTGTCTGAAATCGATGTGGCGTACGGTATTTTAAGAACATTGAAGATCAGAAAAATAGGACCGGATATTATTTCCTGCCCGACCTGCGGCCGGTGTGAAATTGATCTCCTGGCGCTGACACAGGAGATGGAAAGGCAATTAAAAGGGATAAAATCATACCTGAAAATTGCTTTGATGGGTTGTGTGGTAAACGGACCGGGCGAAGCGGCTGAAGCGGATGTGGGAATTGCAGGTGGCCGGGGTTTCGGCATGCTTTTTAAAAGAGGAAAGATCATCAGGAAAGTCAAAGAGGGTGATTTCGTAAGGGTGTTAATGGACGAAATAAACACCATGATTCGTGACGGGAAGGAGGCATAATGCGTTATTCGGAGATGTTTCTGCCAACGGAAAGAGAAGTACCTTCCGATGCTGAAGTCATAAGCCATCAACTCATGATCAGGGCAGGAATGATAAGAAAATTAACGAGTGGTATTTATTCATATCTCCCCCTGGGATATCGGGTGATCAGAAAGGTTGAGCAGATCATCAGGGAAGAGATGAACAGAGCGGGCGCCGAGGAGGTGTATCTGCCGATGGTACAGCCTCGCGAGCTATGGGAAGAATCGGGACGCTGGACATTGTATGGCAAGGAACTGTTGAGATTCAAGGACCGTCATGACCGAGAGTCCTGTCTGGGACCGACCCATGAAGAAGTCATCACGGATCTTGTAAGACATGAAATCAAAACATATCGTCAACTGCCACGAATTCTTTATCAGATCCAGACAAAATTTCGTGATGAAATACGACCCCGCTTCGGGGTCATGAGATGCCGGGAATTCAGCATGAAGGATGCGTACAGTTTCGATGCCGGCGAAGATGGGGTAGATATCAGCTATAGAAAGATGTTTGATGCCTATAACCGAATATTCACACGATGCGGTCTGAAATTTAGGCCTGTCGAAGCAGATACGGGCAGCATCGGAGGGAGTTTCTCGCATGAATTCATGGTAATAGCAGATTCTGGTGAGGATTCTATCGTTTTTTGCAGTGCCTGTGATTATGCAGCGAATCTTGAAAAGGCAGAAGTGTCTGTACCGGAGAAAGGTGACCATCAGGAGGATGTTTTCTTGCCTTTTGAAGAAATCATCACTCCCAATGTGAAAAGAATAGAGGAACTTTGCTCGTTTCTTCATGTGACTCCGGAAGATATTATCAAAACCCTTATATACGAAGCGGACGATATTCCCGTTGCCGTTCTTGTAAGAGGTGATGATGAAGTCAATGAAATAAAGGTAAAAAACTATCTGGGATGTAATAGCCTTACCATGGCGACGGAGGACATGATTTATGACGTGACGGGGGCTCCCCGTGGTTTTGCCGGCGCTGTGGGGATCAAGGCAAAAATCATTGCTGATTACTCACTTATGAATAGGACAAACTTTGTGATGGGCGCTAATAAGAAGGACTATCATATTAAGAATGTGAATGTTGGCAGGGATTTTGACGTAAATGCATTTGCAGATTTGCGAATTGCCAGAAATACGGATTTGTGTATTCGATGTCGAGGTGCACTGAAATTTGCCAGGGGGATCGAAGTGGGTCATGTATTCAAGCTGGGGGAAAAGTACAGCCGGGCAATGAACGCCACCTACCTTGACCAGAACGGCAAGGAACAATTCATGGTCATGGGCTGCTACGGCATTGGAATCGGGCGGACTGTTGCGGCAAGCATTGAACAGAACCACGATGGCAATGGCATTATATGGCCGCTTCCAATCGCACCGTATCATGTTATGATTACGCCGGTTAATGTGAAGGATGAATCCGTTCGTCGAGCATCCGAGAGCTTATATTTCGATCTTTCAGAAAAAAACATCGAGGTGATTCTTGACGAGAGGGATGAAAGGGCGGGTGTAAAGTTTATGGATGCTGATCTTGTAGGCATCCCCCTGCGGGTTACCATCGGATCAAAAAAACTATCCAGGGAAACCGTAGAAGTAAAAATCAGGAAATCGGGCGAAGTGATCGACGTATCGCTGGAAGGAATCGTTAACTTTATCACAAGGTTTATTCGTGAAGATGTATGATATCCATGTTACGAATTACTGATATTTTGGATAAAACCCAGTCTTATCTTGGACCGGAAGAGCAGGAGACCATAGAAAAGGCATATATCTTCTCCGCTTCGGTTCATCAGGGGCAGATACGTCTTTCCGGGGAACCTTATCTTACGCACCCTGTTGAAGTGGCTGGAATGCTGGCAGACATGAAGCTCGATGCGGCGACAATTGTTACGGGTTTACTTCATGATACGGTTGAGGATACGCTTGCAACCCCCGACCAGATAAGGGAAGCGTTTGGGAAAGAAGTCGAATTTCTTGTCGAGGGGCTAACAAAGATCAGCAAGATAATATTTGGAAGCAAGGTAGAGCAACAGGCGGAGAATTTCAGAAAAATGATCCTCGCTATGTCTTCAGACATCAGAATACTCCTGATCAGACTGGTGGACAGGATTCACAATATGAGAACCCTTGAATTTCAGACACCGGAAAAACAGAAATATATTGCTGAAGAAACCTTGGAGTTGTATGCCCCTCTTGCAAACCGTCTCGGAATTAACTGGATAAAGGTAGAACTTGAAGATCTCGCCTTCCGTTACCTTAACTTTGAGGCCTACAATGAAATGGCCAAAAGGGTCGCCAAAAGAAAGGAAAAGAGAGAACAATATACGGAGGAAGTTAAAAATATTATTCAAAAGGAGATCGATCAATTTGGTTTGAAGGCCTGTGTCGAAGGCCGGGCAAAGCATTTTTACAGTATTTATAAAAAAATGAAAGAACAACATATCGATCTCGACGAGGTCTATGACCTGATTGCCTTCAGGATCATTCTTGATGCTAAGAAAGAAATTGAATGTTATGAAGCACTAAGCGTTGTCCATGCCCTCTGGAAACCCGTACCCGGCCGCTTTAAGGATTTTATCGCCATGCCGAAGGCCAATAATTACCGGGCATTGCATACGACCGTTATCGGTCCTTATGGAGAAAGGGTGGAGATTCAGATCAGAAGCAGGATCATGCACGAATGGGCGGAAGAAGGGATTGCCGCGCATTGGCGGTACAAGGAGGGACAATCTTATAAAAGTGATGATGATGAGCAGATCAAAAAACTCAGAGAGTTGCTTGAGGTTCAGCAGGATCTTAAAAACCCCCGGGAATTCATGTCAAATCTGAAAATGGCGCTTTTCCCGGATGAAGTCTATATATTCACACCGAGGGGAGATGTAAAGGCGTTTCCCAAGGGAGCAACCCCTATCGATTTTGCATACAGTATTCATACGGACGTAGGCAATCAGTGTGTGGGAGCAAAGATCAACCGGAATATTGTGCCGCTGAAATATGAACTTAAAAATGGTGACACTGTTGAAATCATCACACAGGCCGGCCACCATCCCACTAAGGATTGGTTGAAGTATGCCGTAACATCCCGGGCCATATCAAAAATAAGAAACTGGATAAAAACGGAAGAAAGAAAGAAGAGCATTGCCCTCGGGAAAGATATCCTGGATAAAGAATTCAAAAAGCATCATCTAAAATTCAGTCAGATAGTGAAGTCTGATGAAATTAAAAAAGTTTACGCGGAGTATTCGATCAGTACCGTGGATGATCTTATGGCAGTTGTCGGATATGGAAAAATATCGGCAAAAAGGATTGTCAATAAATTTCTGCCTGAAGATGTTTCAAAGCAATCGGAAAGCACGCCCGAAAAAGAAAAAAAGAAGACCACGGTGTCTTCTTCCGTCGGGATATCTCTGACGGGGATTGAGGATGTCATGGTCAGGTATGCAAGGTGTTGTCATCCCATACCGGGCGATGAAATACTGGGGTATATCTCAAGGGGGAGAGGGCTTACGGTTCATACGGCTAATTGTATGAATGTAGAGGAAATGGATACGGAAAGAATTGTAGATGTCGAATGGAATATCAAAGAGAAGAAGACATTTCCTGTTAATATAAGGGTTGTCTGCACAGATAAAAAGGGATTGCTGGCGGAAATCAGCGCCGTAATATCAACCATGGATGTTAACATCAGCCATGCGGAAATAGAAACGAGGTCCGCTGACATGCAGGCCATATGTGATTTTAAACTGGATGTAAATGATTTACAACAGTTTACACAGGTGCTCAATGCAATGAAAAAACTCAAAAGTGTGATATCCGTGGAGAGGGTCAGAAGATCATCATGAAGATTAATACAAGAAAATAGTTGTAGATTGACAGATGGCCGTTACATGCTGTATGAGACGCACACCGAAATTTTATCCGCACATTTTACATGGCTTAAAATTATGATGGATGATCAGATGAAAAAATGGATACAGAGAGTGCTCATTGTTTTATTGATATTGCCATTTATGCTTGTGTCGACGATATCAATGGCACAAACATCCAAGGGTAAACATCAGGTTGTTGTGGATGCAGGACATGGCGGAACAGATACGGGCGTTAAATTATCAGACAAGTACTATGAAAAAGATATAACCCTGTCCATCGCTACCCTGTTGAAAAAAGAACTGGAAAAATCAGGGAATATTCAAGTAATGCTCACGAGAATATCAGATAAAAATATTTCATTGTCTGAGAGGATAAAGGCCATTACAACATCGAATTCAACTGTATTTGTGGGAATTCATGTAAACGGCGGGTTTGGCAAGGAATCATCGGGTTACGAACTTTATTTCCCAGGATTCGCTTCAGTCACTGCAGGGCAGGTAAACTCCAGGGAGATTCTTGAAGACATGGCAAAAAATAAATATTTAAACGACAGTGTCAGGCTGGCTCAATTGATACAACGAAACCTGGAAACAGTTTTCCCAAGAAAGAGCAGAGGCCTGCGCAACGCACCCTTGGTCATTTTTAAGGGTCTGCAGACGTCTGCTGTTGTCGTGGAAATCGGATTTGCCAGCAATCAGGAAGAGAAAAAAAAGATGATGGATGAAAACGTGAGAAGTGCCGTTGCCCATGCATTAAGTAAAAGCATAAGGGAATTTTCAAACTAAAATATATTTCGGTGAAGCATGTTATTAAGAGCTGACGGGCGCCGGTTTGATGAAATACGGCAGATCACAATCGTAAAGGACTTTCTGAAGTATCCAGAAGGTTCGGTTATGATCGAAATGGGCCATACGAAAGTTATTTGCACGGCAACCATTGAAGATAAAGTTCCTCCTTTTTTAAAGAATACCGGCAGAGGTTGGTTGACTGCGGAGTACTCAATGCTTCCCATGTCGACACACCTTCGGACGCCCCGTGAATCGACAAGGGGGAGGGTTGGGGGAAGGACTCATGAAATTCAGAGGCTTATCGGAAGATCACTGCGCTCAGTAACTGATTTGAATACTTTCGGTGAAAAAACGATTTATGTAGATTGTGATGTGATTCAGGCTGATGGGGGAACAAGAACAGCATCCATTACGGGGGCCTTCGTTGCCTTAATGGATCTTTTTATAAAACAGAAAAACAATGGAATTGTGGAGGAAATTCCCGTGGCCGATTATATTTCCGCAGTAAGCGTCGGTATCATAGACAAACAGATACACCTCGATATTAATTATGAGGAAGACTCCAAAGCGGAAGTAGATATGAATTTTGTGATGACGGGTAATGGTCGATTTGTTGAAATCCAGGGTACGGCGGAAGAAGAGCCGTTCAGCCGTGAATTAATGAATCAGATGATTGACCTTGCCACGAAGGGAATAAATGAAATTACTAAAATACAGAAGGATATATTGGGAGAAGTAATCTGAAAACGATTGTTTTTGCGTCTCGCAATGAGGGGAAAATAAGGGAAATAAAAGCGATGTTCGAAGATATGGGAGTTATCTTACTTTCGCTGAGTGAGTTTCCTGATCTTCCTGAAATTGAAGAAGACGGCGAAACATTTTTTGATAATGCCTATAAAAAGGCGAAAACGATTTCAAATGCAACTGGGAAAATGGTTTTGGCGGATGATTCTGGTTTGGAAGTGAATTATCTGGGTGGCCTGCCGGGTGTACGATCGTCCAGGTATTCCGGAGATGATGCAACAGATGAAAGAAACATTAAAATGCTCCTTGATCAGTTAAAAAATGTCCCATCGGAGCAGAGAGATGCTTCTTTTCGATGTATTCTCATCATGTATAGACCGGATGGTTGGTTTAAAACGTTTGAGGGCTATCTGCACGGGAAGATCAGTCAGGAGCCGGTAGGTGAGAGTGGTTTCGGATACGATCCGGTCTTTTATATCCCCGAAAAGGGATTGACTGTTGCTCAGCTTCCGTTGGCTACAAAGAACAGAGTAAGCCACAGGGCAATGGCCGTGAAAAAACTGAAAAAATGGTTACAAAAAGAAAATATTCCTGAAATTAAGTCATAAAATCGGGGCGTAGCGCAGCCCGGTAGCGCGCCTGCTTTGGGAGCAGGATGTCGCAGGTTCAAATCCTGCCGCCCCGACCAGATTATTAATAAATAAAAGTCAAATGACATGGGAGATCGCCGGGTGTAAAAACGCCTGCCCCTATGAAGGCTCTCTTCATTTCCAGCTAATCTATTAAGTCGATATTGATAAAAAAGTGTGTTTTTGATGTATTGGTGATGATGGTTTGAAAAAGGTCTATCGGGGTTTTATAAAAATCAATTCACGATATTCAACCGGAAGACTTTACTCGGAACTCATGGAAGGCCTGCAGTGGTTATATTGATGATGAAAGATACTTTTTCATGATCTCGTTCATGACCGCTTCAACCATGTTTTTTATGTATTGAAGCCTTTCTTCCGTAGAAGCCTCAAAACGCAGCACAAGAGCAGGTTGCGTATTGGATGATCGGATAAGCCCCCACCCATCGCCGAAGGGGATACGAACGCCGTCGATATCGATGATGTTGTAGAATTTTGTGAAATATTTCTTAACATCATTGACAACCAGAAATTTTATATGGTCGGGACAGGCTATTCTGATCTCAGGTGTCGTGAAAGAGGGCGTTACATCATGAAGAAGTTCAGTAAGTGTCAGGTCCGAGTTGGATAGAATTTCAAGAAGTCTTGCAGAGGCGTAAATGGCATCGTCATAGCCGAAGTATCTGTCGGCAAAAAACATATGACCGCTCATCTCTCCTGCCAGAAGAGCATTTTCCTCTTTCATTTTACTTTTTATCAAAGAATGGCCAGCCTTCCACATAATGGCTTTGCCGCCGTGTTTTTCAATATCATCATATAGAATCTGAGAGCATTTTACTTCTCCGATGATGGCGGCGCCGGGATAATCTTTCAGAATATATCGTGAAAACAGCATGAGAAGTTCGTCGCCCCACAGGACATGTCCCCGATCCGAGACGACGCCGATTCTATCTGCATCGCCATCGTAAGCAATTCCGACATCAGCAGTATTTTCTTTAACGAGAGAGATCAGATCCGTCAGATTTTCCGGAACTGTCGGATCTGGGAAATGGTTGGGAAACCGGCCGTCGGGGTCACAATATAAATCTGTTACGGTACATCCGAATCTTTTTAACAGTGGAAGGGCAAAGATCCCTCCTACGCCGTTTCCGGCATCCAGGACGATGTGCAATCCTTTTTTTATAGAAACATTGTTAAACAAACATTCTTCGTAGGGTTTTGAAATATCCTCATGGCGTGAAGTCCCCTCTCCGGAAAGATATCGACCGTTTTCCATTATCTTTCTCAGATCCTGGATATCCTGTCCATGGATTGTATCCGTTCCGACACATATCTTAAAGCCGTTGAATTCTGGCGGGTTATGACTTCCGGTAATCATTACGCCCCCATCTGCATGAAAAAATCGTATGGAAAAATAAAGCATGGGTGTGGCACATAGACCAACATTAATGATAT
>JAPLJQ010000329.1 GCA_026388495.1 Deltaproteobacteria bacterium
AATACCTTTATAATGCCGTCAATCCCTGGTGGGAGGGAAAGGATTTTAACTCCGGGATCAACCGGGATATCTATCCGGATGGTATCCCTGAAAGGCTTCGCCGAAGTGAGCAGATTGAAGTGCTGATCGGCGGCTGCGGTGTGGGCAAGACGACCCTTCTGAAACAGGTTATCCGGCGTCTCCTGGATGGGGGCATGCCGGCCTCGGCCATCCTGTATCTTCCTCTCCACTATCCTGCCTTTTCCGAGGCTACACTGGCCCAACACCTGAAAACGGTGCGTGAACAGATTTTCCGCTATGGATGCAGCTTGCGCTTCGTCTTTTTTGATGAGATCCAGGAAATTTTCGGATGGGAGCGGAAAATCCGGGAACTCTATGCCTGGGAGGGGCTGAAGATCTTCTGCGCCGGGACCATGCCGCCTCCCGCCAAAGGGCCGGGACGGCAGTCCACCCGCCGTTCCGTAACCCTCGTTCACCCTCTGAGTTTCCGGGAGTTCATCCGCTTCCGGGGCCATGAGACCGGTCTTGAAGCGCCCGAACAGTTGATTCCCCTGGCTGAGGAATACCTCCGGATCGGCGGCTACCCCGCCCAGGTCATTGATCCCGCAGGCGATACCGCGGCCAGGATCATGGCCTCCGCCCCCGTGCGTTGCATCGACCTCTTGTATGGCAGGAGAAAGACACATCACCTGCAGGGCATCCTGCAGAGCCTCTGTGCCTCCGTTGGATCTCCGACGAGCTATCGCCAGTTGGCCGGTGACCTCCGCCTGTCCGTTGATACGATTAAGGATTATCTTGAAGGCCTGGAGGGTGCATGGCTGGCAAAGCCGCTCCGACAGTGGCGAAGCAGGGGTGAGGAAAGGCTTTACGCCACCAGGAAGTTCTATCTCGGCGACAACGGCATCCGCACCGTTCTGGCGGGAGATGCGGACATGGCAGGTCGGGCGGAAAATGCCGTTTTCCTGGATTTGTGGCGCCGCGGCATCCCCTGCGGCTATGATGGGGAAAGCGGCGGGGTGGTTGATTTTGTGCTGGGTTCCCGCGCCCGGCCGCTCCCCGTGGACGTCCGCTATGAAACGATCTTGCCGGGCAGCGACGGAAATTTGTCCGGTATTCGGGCTTTTATCCGGAAATTTCCACGGACGCGGGAGGCCGTTGTCGTTTCCAGAAACGTGGAAGGCAGTGTCAAAATCGACGGCGTCGCCGTGCGGAGTGTACCCTTGTGGAAGTTTCTCCGGGACGGCGGAGTTTGTTGATCCCGGGTTTCCCGGAAACATCTGATTATCCCCTGAACAGTTGGAAATGGTTTTTAGACAAAGAAAAAAGGGCTACAATAGATTTGTAACCCTTTGATATTACTTGGTGTCCCCACGGGGATTCGAACCCCGGTCGCCGGCGTGAAAGGCCAGTGTCCTAGGCCTCTAGACGATAGGGACACTGAATTAAGAATTTTGGTTCATATCCTGTTGTCTATGAAGATGTCAAGCAGCAAATTTAAGAATTTTGGTTCATATCCTGTTGTCTATGAAGATGTCAAGCAGCAAATGAAAAGGTCCTGTTTTTTTTACTCAAAGATAACGGGTTCCCTCAGAATGGATTGCCTTGCTCTGAAAGCAAGAGCCGCCATTTCGGGGTGCGTTTCTTTTAATGACGCAATCTGACGCAGGTTATCCGCGGTTCTTAAGATCAGCATTGCCATATCCCCATCGGCAATTCCCGCCTTCTGGATAATATCATCCCAGTCGCCGCCTTTTGCCCAGTCGTAGATGGTAGATGATGTCCACAGATAGAGGGGGGTCACGGAAAATCCCGCTGCTTCCATCCGTTTTGACAAGGGTTTAAGCACTGACACGACGTTTTGATAAGACCGCCTCAGTTTTTTCGGGATTTTTCTCTCCTCGATTCTGGAGTTATGGTCGCCATCATAGACAAAAGGGGCAATGACGGCGGCCAGAAGTTTTTCGTCATCCTTCGGAAAGGCGTCCCTTCTCAGGCATTCGGCGATAAGAAGGGGTTGATCAAGCCGGAGCTTGGATGCCCAGAGGCCGTTTTCTGTCAGGCGGTCGTTTTCATCGACAAATTCTTCGCGCTTCAAAAGATTCAAATGCCGCAGGAAATCTTCCCACAGGCTTAGTCCGTCCGCCTGAGTATAGCCCTTTTTCCCGCAACGGACGCGCTGATATGTGGCAAAGGATCTTTCAAAGATATCCCGGACATCTTTCGGCGTCTGGGACAGAAGCAGGTTCAACACCATGGAAAAATCATTTCTGATCCGGCTCAGGATATCTTCAGGTTTTTTGGAGATAAGTTCCCTGATGTGCTCCAGGTCCATAAACCTGCCGGGGACGACAAGCATGAATCCGATCTTGTCCTGCCCGCGCCTTCCCGCCCGCCCTGTCATCTGGTGAAATTCCGTGCCCTTCAGGGGGCTGAATTCATGGCCGTTAAAAAGATCCGAATTAAACAAAACAATGGTTCGCGCGGGAAAATTCACACCCGCCGCTACGGTGGACGTGGCAAAAATCGCATGAAGATGTCCCTTTTTCATCATGGTTTCCACCATAAACTTCCAGGAGGGAAGTTGTCCGCCGTGATGGGCTGCTACCCTTGACGTGAACATGTCGTGTAGTTGTTTATGGTTTTTAAGATAGGGGAACCGCTCAAGGAGTTCCTCGGTGCCATAGTAGAAAGGGGTGTCTTCATGCTGGTCTGATATGCCCCTGCAGGTTTTCAGGGCCGCGTCACATTCGGATCTTGATTTGAGGAAGAAGATGGCGGGAAGGAGATTAAACCTGCCCAGCACCTTGATGATGTCTCCGAAATGGGGCGGCTTCCCTCCACGCAGACCCGCTCCGTGTTTTTCTAAAAATGTTCTGACCCCGCTGAAGAGGTTTTTCTTTTCCAGACAGGGCATGATTTTACCGGAAGGGTGGAGGAAAAGAGGATACAATGGAACCGGACGATTCTCTTCCTCGATGACCACGCATTCTTTGTTCCTGATTGAAGAGAGCCATGCGGCGATTTCGCTGCCGTTGCCGATGGTAGCGGAGAGAAGCAGGAGATTGATCCTCACGGGGAGATAGATCATGATTTCCTCCCAGACAACCCCCCGGTCTGTATCGCCCAGAAAGTGTGCTTCATCCAGAATGACAAGGTCGCAGTTGAGATCATCCCCCCGGTGCATGGCATCGTAAAGCTGGTTTCTCAGGATTTCCGTTGTTCCGACGATGATCGGGGCGTCCGTATTCTCCTTCGTATCCCCTGTCAGGATGCCCACATTCCGGGTTTCAAAATGAACGCCAAATTCCACCCACTTGGCGTTCGTCAGGGCCTTCAGGGGAGAGGCATACCAGCAACGCCCTCCCTTTTCGAACACAGAAAGAATGGCCTGTTCGGCGATCCATGTTTTTCCGGCGCCTGTAGGCGCCGTGACGAGGCAATCTGTCCTGTTGATCGCTTCCAGTGCCTCAAGTTGAAATGGATCGGGCGTAAGCGGCGTAGAAACGGGCTTTCCGATTTTAGCAAAGATTCCTTTTAACACTGGTTCCGCTTCCGGCCGCATCCTCAGACGGGTCGCCGGATTTGGTTTTCCATGAAATTTTTTCCGGATTATCTTTCGATCATGACGGGGTTGCATGACGGGTTCCTTATCATAAATCCTGTCGGGGGTAAAGGAAAGAGGCGCATTTGACATTCCATAAACAATGAGGTAAAAGCCGGCCTGGTGACGATAGATTAGTGTTTTGGAACGATTTTTAAATTCGGTATGTTGGAGATATTGGATGACTGATACGATTACCGATCGAATGCTGGCGGAAGAAGCCAAATACCGTAATTTGATAGAAAACATCAACGATGTCATCTTTTCCGTGGATACCCGGAGATGTATCACCTACATCAGCCCCGCCGTCGAGCGGTTTCTCCGATACAAGGTAAACGAAATCATGGGACTTCCTTTCACCCGTTTTGTGCACCCCGATGATCTGCCCGCGTTGTTGTCCCGGTTCGAGAAAACCCTGTCCGGAGATTTACAGCCGTATGAATTCCGGGTGTTTGCAAAAGACGGAGCGATATTTCATGTGCGCACGTCCAGCCGCCCGCTCTGGGACGATGGCCGCCTGGTCGGTCTTACCGGCGTTATGACCGATATCAGTGAATTCAAGCGGGCTGAGGAGGCGTTGCGGGAGTCGGAACAGCGGCAGTCCGATATTATTGATTTTTTGCCTGATGCGACGTTTGCTATTGATCGCGACGGTAAAGTCATAGCATGGAACCGGGCCATTGAAGAGATGACAGGGGTCAAGACCAAAGATATGACGGGAAAAGGGGATTATGAACATGCCCTGCCCTTTTACGGAATCCGAAGACCAATCCTGATTGATATGGTATTCAGTTCCGATGAAGAGATCGAAAAAAAATATTCTTTTATCAAAAAAGAAAAAGACATCCTGTTAGCCGAGGCCGATGTGATCATGAACGGGGAAAATCGAGTCCTCTGGGGGAAAGCCAGATGTTTATATGACAGTAAAGGGAATATCGCAGGGGCCATTCAGTCTATACGGGATATCACCGACCGCAGGCGGGCGGAGGAAGGATTGAAGAAAAGAGAGAGGGAACTCGAAATGAAATCGCGAAATCTCGAGGAACTCAACACAGCCCTGCGGGTTTTACTGAAACGCCGGGAGGAAGATAAAAGCGAACTCGAAGGGAGGGTATTGACGAATATCAAGCAACTCGTCCTGCCCTATATCGAGAAGATAAAAAAAGGCCGGCTGGAAGAAAGGGATATGGCCTGTGTCGCCATCCTGGAATCGAATCTGAAAGACATCATATCGCCGTTTTCTCACCGCTTATCTTCAAGGTATTTAAACTTCACGCCAAAAGAACTCCAGGTGGCGAATCTCATCAGAGAGGGCAGGACGACAAAAGAGATTGCGGAGTTGCTGAATGCGTCACCCGGAACCATAGATTTTCACAGAAATAATATCAGACGAAAACTGGACCTGAAGAAGAAGAAAGCCAATCTGAGAAGTTACCTGTCGGCGATGTCGTAGTATAGGGTTTCCCCCTATAATAATTATATAATATCTTCTTATTGTATTCCCCCCTAAAATCGTCAATATGTCTCATATCATGCACCCTGTGCCGCAGCTATCGTCAGGGGGCCGCATCCGTTTTATCCTGTCGGATAAAGACCTGTCAGAAAAATAGCCGAAAAGGAGGCCGTCGCTATGACCGGAAAACCCGGAGACACCAGGGAACCCGAGGGGAAAACGGTATTTCACGAACAATGCCTGTAAATGAAGACACGGCCCATGGGGCAGCGTTTCCCGGTAAAGAAGATGTTTGTGCAGGTCGACACATCGTTGAACGTTCTGGAGGTTTGTAACAAAATGGAAAATGGGGTTATGATAGAACATCACATCATATCGGAACTGGCTGAATTGCACTGGAAGATTGCCAGGCTTGAAGAGATGAAACGCGGCAGCGGAGGGCGGGTGAAACAAATCTCTGACACGGAAGAGGAACGTTTTCATCAGAGTTTGAGTTTTCAATTCTTTCTCAGGATAAAATGATTTCAAGCGTTCGAAACCGGGGAGAGAGTCACCACTCCGGAGGATGGTGATAAACAAAAGAGTGGCGGAAGCAAATGGAAGGAGGTCTAAAATGCAAATTCAGAAAATTCAGATCATGGCCAAGAGTAAGGGGATTAACACGTTCCGTATGAAAAAGACGGACATTGTGCGCGCCATCCAGAGAGCGGAAAATAATATCGACTGTTTTTGCACGCCCCGGATAGAATACTGTGATGAGCTTTTATGTCTATGGAGGGATGATTGCCTGTCGGTAAAAAACAACGGTAGGTGAGAAATAATTGTTTAATCCCTGAATTCATGTTAGTTTCCTGAAAAATACAGGGTATCCCGGGGTCGTGGCGTTATGAGGGTGCAGGCATTCGAAAAACGGGGGATGTCAATCATCGAAGACGTGGGGAGAATTATTGCGGATACACACAGCCCCGCGGAAGCACTCCGCGAAGTGGCCGCATTAATTGCCGACAGATTCTTCGTTGATGTCTGTTCCATCTATGTGTTTGATGAAGACAGAAATTGCCTGTTTCTCGTCGCCACGGTTGGCTTGAATGAAGAGTCCGTGGGAAGAATTCGTATGAATCTTGACGAAGGCTTGACGGGGCTTGTCCTTGAGGGGATGACGCCCGTTTTCGTAAGAGATCCCGCCGACCATCCGAGATACAAATATTTTGAGGGCAGCGGAGAAGAAAAATACCACAGTTATCTGGGGCTTCCTCTCATATATCATGGAGAAGTCCTGGGTGTCCTTGTTATTCAGACAGAAGAAAATGCGGGAATCGATGAGTCGGACATTTCCATATTTCAAATGATTGCGTCTCAAATAGCCGGTGAGGCCGCCTATGTGAGTTTCCTCAGGGATCTCAAAAAAATGTCCGGTGATACGGGAGCCACCGAACCAGAGCGCCTGGAATCGCAAACGTTTGACGAGTCCCGGAGGGTTAAGAAGGATTTGTTAAAGGGGATACCTGTGTCCACGGGTTTCGGAG
>JAPLJQ010000352.1 GCA_026388495.1 Deltaproteobacteria bacterium
GTCGGAATGCTCGTGGGTGATCAGGATGATGTCGGCCCTGGGCAATTTGTTATAGTCCCCTGCCTGTCCAAAGGGATCAATATGAATGACTTTTCCACCGAAGGAAAACATGAGCGTTCCGTGGCCGATGAAGGTGATTTTTAGATCACCCGCAGATGTGTTGATAATGTCCGATTCATATTCCTTCGCCCCTGCCGCAGTCGCCGAAAACGCACATAAAACAATGATCGATAACAAGAATATCCTCATATGACACCTCCTTTGCTCTGTAAACCCTTTCCATGGATGCTGTTTTGTATGCTTTACCATCAACCGGGAAAGCCAGGCAAGAGCATAGTCATTCCCTTCCACACACACGTTCCGGAAGAGCTGTAACTATTTTTCCCCTAAACATCCTGACCGTTTCGTCAATGATAAAATGCTTCCCTTCTATCCAGAAACAGATGATTAAATCGATTCAAGTTCTTGTCCCTTGACAGATTTACGTCTATCTCGGCGATACCGATTTCGTCAGTCTCGGCGCCTGCCCGGTACAAAATTCTTGCGTTAGGACCTGTAATCTGGCTTCTCCCTGTATAATGGCAGCTTTTCCCATTTCTGTCCTCCGTGCCTGTCCTGTTGGCCGTAACGGCAAAGACACGATTTTCGAGACATCGGGTGATCATCGCATCCTGGCAGAAGGGGAGCACCAGATTGGCGCTATGGCAGATGACATCTGCCCCTTTGAGAGCGAGGGTGCGCATGGATTCAGGGAAAAACCAGTCAAAACAGACCATAACCCCGATCTTGCATATCCCTATATCAAAGACATGAAACCCCAGATCGCCCGGCTGAAACCAGAGTTTTTCTTCGTTAAAAAGATGAATCTTCCGGTACTTTCCTAAATATCCTGAAGGGGCTATAACGACTGCCGAATTGAAAAGATTCTCACCTTGCCTCTCAATCAAGCCGGCAACGATATGCACGTTTTTTTCGCGGGCTATTGCGCTCAATGCTTCCGTGGTCTTACCGCCAGGCAACGGCTCTGATAGATCAAAGGCCTCTTCCTTCGAGGTTATCAGATAACCTGTATTAAATAACTCCGGAAGAACGATCAACTCAGCCCCGGTCCTTTCAATCAACGTTACGGCTTTTCCGATATTGCCTTCTATTTCACCAAATACCGGATTGAACTGTATAAAAGCTGCCTTCATCATTGTCACCTTGAGTTATTTAAGTTATTGAGAACAATGTAACGATTACCGTTTTTATTTTGCATATTTATCACAAGACGTCAAATGAAGAGTGTGGGAAGATACCCATCCCCCTATCATTTCCGGAAACGCCGAAGTCAATTTAAAATCCTTAAAAATCTTGATGAAACATTAGTGATTTCATGGTATTTTTCTCCACGTATAAAGAGGCATTATCCTCACTGATGCATCGAATGGTTTTCAAAAAGGAACGAAAGGAGACATGCAATGAAGAAATTTGCTACAGTCATACTCATACTGCTTCTTGCAGCAGGTTTTGTGTATGCGAAGGATTACACGGTCATGAAGAAGGCCGGAAACTACATGGTTCATGTAAAGATAGACAAGAATCCTCCCGTTACCGGCCTGAATAAGTTGGAGATAAGCATTCAGGACGCCAGAAGCGCCGATGTAACCGACGCCACGGTAACTGTGGATTATGGCATGGCGGCCATGCCTGGGATGCCGGCCATGAATTACAAGGCAAAAACAGAATTGTAGGGCGGCCGGTATCTGGCGAATCTTGATTTTTCCATGTCCGGGCCCTGGTTTATCAATATAAAAATCACACGCGCCGGAAAGACGCAGTTGGTAAAACTCAATGTGGATATCGGGTAATTGTCTGAAGACATTCATGTCTATTGTGGCGGTTTTTCTCCTGGGGACATCCGCCTTTGCCCAGGATTTGAAACTGAACGACCTGATTGACGAAGCCCTGAAAAATAACCCCGATATCCGGGCTTCTCAGGCGAAGATCGAGGCGGCCAGGCACCGCATCCCCCAGTTGAAGAGCCTTCCCGATCCCATGTTCATGTTTGGCTATCAGAACGAAGGCTTCGACCGCTACACCTACGGGGAAATGCAGGGCGCCCAGTGGATGTTTTCGGCATCGCAGCAGTTTCCCTTTCCCGGCAAGCGTTCGCTGAAAGGGGATATGGCCGAGCGGGACGCTGAAAGCCTGGAGGCCATGCATGAACTCCTGAAGCTCA
>JAPLJQ010000185.1 GCA_026388495.1 Deltaproteobacteria bacterium
ATTTCATTGATGATGCCGCCGGTCATGGCGTGCAGTCCTGCAATCTGTCTGCCTGAGCCCGTAACGCCCAACCCCACGATATGAATTTTGTCCGTCATCGGGCCGAGTTGGGCGTGAAGATCGGCATAGCATTCCCTCGACGCCTGAACGGGATTTCCGTTGGTTCGCAGATAAACGGATGCAAGGATGTTGTCGTCACCGGTTCGAAGCAGGACGGCTTTGGTTGTTGTCGATCCGACGTCTAGTCCGATAATGCAACGATCATTCTGCCGGGCAATCCCTCTGTCCGTGGTTTTGAATTCCACCATGTTGATAAAGCTTTTTAGGGGGGGAAGGTAAGAGAAGGAATTCCCCTCTCCCTTGAACAGGTTATTCATATCGGGGAAAATTGACGTTTCGTGATCCAGGGCCCACAGGGCGGAACCCAACGCTTCAAAATAAGGAGCTTCCTCCGGTACGATCACATTCCTGATTTCTTTTTGAAGATAACGGATCATGACGGGATTTTGTGCCGTTCCCCCGATGATCATAATATCATTTCTGGGGATATGCTGGATAATTTCAATGATTTTTCCCGCCATCATTTCACATAAGCCGGCGGCAATCCTGCCTTTTGGTATTCCTTTGTTTGTCGCATGGGTGCAGTCGCTCTTGCAAAATACACTGCAGCGACCTGAAACCCGGTACGGTTTTTCCGCATAAGCAAAACGGATGGCTTCTGAAATGGAGATCCCGATCCTCCGGAGTTGCTGGATAAAGAATTCTCCCGTCCCCGACGCACATTTGTTACCTGTCTGGACCGAACAGATTCTTCCGTCATTTCCGAGGATGTAAACCATGAATGTCTCTCCGCCGGCACTGATGACGGCATCCAGGTGTTTCTGATTACCATTTAAGTGTAACAGCGCTGATTCTACGGCTTCCGGTTCCGAGATCGATGACAGGTTTACAAAATGCCTGAATTTTCTTCCTGTTACGGCTATCTTTTCGTACTGATTCGCTGGAAAGTTCCTGAAGGTTTCAAGAAGGGCCTCTCTGGGGTTTCCGTTGTGCGGTTTTACTTGTATGGATGTCCTGTGGAGATGACCTGATTCATCCCTCATAATGCCTACAGCCGATAGCGTCGACGCACCGATACAAATACCCAGGCTTTTCACTTTTCTTATTCCTGACCGTTTATGACCGTTTATTGACTCGCATTCTAATATAAACGATGCTTGCATTTTGTCAATGACAAGACGCAACGGGACGCAGCCCGCCGCTACTTTTTGGTTTGTCTGTTATCGCCTTCTCTTTTCACTGGGTTCGTTAATTGTCCGATGCTCTCGATGTCGATGGTAACCCTGTCGCCATCCCGGAGGTATACCGGGGGGTTACGAGTGAAGCCGACACCTTCCGGCGTGCCAGTTAAAATCACCGTTCCGGGCAACAGTGTCATGGACCGGGAAAGATCGCTGACAATGGTTGCCACGCCGAAAATCATGTCTGATGTGTTGGAATCCTGAAGCGTATTGCCGTTTAAGATCGTCCGTATTCGCAGACTATCAGGATCCGGAATTTCATCACGGGTAACCAGGCAAGGTCCCAGGGGGCAGAAGGTATCAAAACTCTTTCCCCTGGCCCATTGGGTCTTTTGTTTTTTCATCTGCCAGTCCCGTGCGCTGACGTCATTGGCACATGTGTAACCCAGGATGCAATCCATGGCCTCATCGGGGGGAACGTTCTTGATCTTCTTGCCGATGATGATGGCAAGCTCTGCCTCGTAATCAACCTCCTGTGAGCCTGCGATGGGAAGAAGAATGGGTGAGAGGTGTCCCACAACACTGGTTGTCGCCTTGATGAATAAGACGGGGATTTCAGGATGGGATATTTTAGTTTCATCGGCGTGCTTCCGGTAATTAAGGCCTAGGGCCAGGATGTTGCAGGGTTCTATGGGCGGCAGAAAACGCTTGATCCTTTCACGATTCGACGTGATTTCAAAGTCACCCAGCACGTTTCCCCGGATAACCCTGGATTCCTCCGGACATTGCGGGTCATAAAGACCTGTAAGTGTTTGACTGTTTTCAGATAGAAAACGTATGATTTTCATGATTTTTCTCCAGCAGCGGGGCGATATGATTAAGACACTGTTTGCGCTTCCATTTACAGTATGTTAACATGCAATGCAATAATATTGTATTTTTTAAAACAGATCAGAATCAGGTAAAACAACAATGACCGCTGCCCTGGAATATGTCGGTAAAGCATGTCTGAATATGGCCAAGGCTTTTTATGATACCCTTTACTTTGCCATAACGGTCATCTTAAAAATGGTCAGCCGGAGAAGCTATAACAGCGCCGTGAAAATGGTGCTCGTCAATCAGATATACTATACGTCCATGCAGATTCTGCCTTTGTTTATAGGTATTTCCATTATATTTGGTTCTCTGATAATTGGCATTGTGTTTCAAATTATTAAGAACCTGGGTCTTGATGATTACCTGGGGCGCATCCTCATGGGTCTTGTCGTTACGGAGCTATCTCCATTTATTACGGTATTGCTGATTGCTCTTCGCTCGAGTTCTGCCATCAATACTGAAATTGCCGTCATGAAGGTGAATAACGAGTTAAAAACACTGGAAGCGTTCAATATCGATGTGATCGACTACCTTTTTTTACCGAGAATCATCACCGGAGTTGTATCTGTTGTGCTCCTGAGCAGCCTCTTCTCCATCCTGGCGCTAACGAGCGGGATGTTGTTTTCTAAACTGATTTTTGGGATGAGTGTGGATGTTTATACAAATGTTTTATTAAAATCAGCCAATTTTTATGATATAGTGATATCCCTTATTAAATGTTCCACCTTCGGCTTTTTTATTACATTGATCCCAATACGGTTTGGCATGCGGGCTTCAAATGAGCTGACCAGTATTCCCGTCGCGGTTCTCAATGGCATGGTCAAGGTCTTTATTGCAATTGTTTTGATTGAGGTGTCGTCATTAATCTTGAGTTCAATATAAAGCTTTTTGAAAATGAAGGCTTGCTGAATGAGGCGTTGAATGATTTTACCATGCAAAACAAACAGTGCCTGGGTTTGGTATCGGTAAATATCCCGCTCATATCAAATCTGGATGTCTGGGGCAATATTGCCCTGATCAGACAGTATCACCAGGATATGCATCAGGAGGAGGCGCGGCAGCTGGTTCTTCAATATCTGCGGAGGTATGGCATGGAAAGCATTGCCTCCAAGCGAAATCCCACACTGACACATGAGGAGCGTTTTTGTGTGATGCTTCTAAGGGCCGTAATGGTGGCTGACGCCGTCGTTGTGATTGACAGGCCTTTTCAGATTTTATCGGACCGTCAGGATGCCCGCTATATCCATGATGCCCTGAAAAAAGTTGATGATTTATATCAGGAGAGCCATATTATTGATTATACGTGGAATGCTCACAGGTACAGGGTAGAAAATGCCGAAAAAAGTTGAATTTAAAGTTGGTGTGTTTGTCGTCATTACGACGTTATTGATTTTAACGTCTGTACTCTACATTGCTTACAGTAAGGGTTTTTTTTCGAAGGAAGATACGTTTACCATCTCTTCGAAATCCGGCGAAGAACTGACGGAAGGGATGCCCGTCTATTTTTCGGGTTTTAAAATCGGCAGGATTGAAAAATTAGAACTGAGTGACCAAGGGGTGGTCCTGGTTAAGATAAGGATACCGGATCAACATGTGAAATGGATCAAATCGAGCAGTATATTCAGTATAAACAAGCCGCTCATCGGCTCCTCCAAACTCATCGTGACCACTCCCAATTTGAACAGTCCCGCATTATCGTCTCAAAATATTCCCGAAATTGTGAGGATCGATAACATTGATGAAACGATTAAACGGGTGCAGCCAACGCTGGAAAAGGTGGATAAGGTAGTTTCAAATATTGAAAAAATTACGGCAAACCTGGCAAAGAAGGATTCTATCGTCGAAATGGTCGTTGGAGACCCGGAGAGTGCTCGATCGATTCGTGAATCAATCAAAACGACGCAGGGCATCCTGGCGAAAGTCGATACGTTATTGGCAAAAACGGATGACCAGGTTTACGGGAGCGATGGCGTCCTGCTTTTGGTCAGAAAAATTCTCAAGGATTTTATATTGAAACTGGAGAAAATGAATACCGCCCTCGATAATGTAACCAAAATGAGTTCGGATGCGGCTGATTCCACCAAGGATTTAAAATTATTGAGAGCGGAAATCGATTCAACCGTTAATGCCATCGGGAACCTGGTCAACGAAATTGATAAAAAAATACCCTTTAAAAAAGAGCCTGAGATCAAACTCCCATGAAAAAACATATCATTGTGTTTGTTTTCCTGATGTTGATTGCCGGATGCGGGTCAAAACCGATTCCTGACTGGACGAATGCGGCATTTAATCAACTGGAGAATTTTAGAAAAAACTATCTGGCCGGCAAAACTCAAATCGCAGAGATTCACTTCAACAAAGCCGTTGAAGAGATTAAGAAAAGCGGTGACCTCGACATTCTTGCAAGGGCCTATCTCACGAAATGTGCCGTACAGACGGCGGTGCTTGAAAAAATGGATGACCGGGAATACCTGAGGATAGACGCTGTGCAGCCGGTTCCTCAAAACCGAAGCTTCCATAAATTTTTAGGCGGAGACACGGCTCACGTGGAAGAAAAACTGCTGCCGGTACAATATCAGGGTTTCTTTATGGCTTACCGGAGCGACAGGTTTGCGGATATATCGGGTGAGATTTCAAAAATGGAGGACCCCCTTTCAAAGCTGATCGCGGCGGGCTTTCTTGTAAAGCAGGATAAATGTGACGAGGGGTGTTTGAAAATCGCCGTCGACACGGCTTCAAAAAACGGATGGAAGAAAGCTCTCCTCGTTTATCTTGAAAAGAGCCTGTCTTTTTATGAAATGCAAAAGGATATGGAAAAAGCGACAACGGTGCGAAAAAAGATTGAACTCATAAAGAATTGATGAACTCGTAAAAGGTCCGAAAATCCCTACTTTGTCATTCCGGACTTGATCCGGAATCCAGTTCTTTTCAGTAGTTACATTTATTCTGGATATTTAACCGCTGCAGTTAAAATCAGGTAAGGAGGTTATTCAAAATGGCCGAAGAGATCAAAAAAAAGGAACACAAGGAAGACAAGCCATTGGAAAAGATGACTGTCAAGGAATTGAAGGCGATTGCCCTTGAATTTCCAAGAACCACCTCAGTTCATGATATGAAAAAGGAAGAACTGG
>JAPLJQ010000285.1 GCA_026388495.1 Deltaproteobacteria bacterium
GTCGGGGTCACAATATAGATCTATTACGGTACATCCGAATCTTTTTAACAGTGGAAGGGCAAAGATCCCTCCTACGCCGTTTCCGGCATCCAGGACGATGCGCAATCCTTTTTTTATAGAAACATTGTTAAATAAACATTCTTCGTAGGGTTTTGAAATATCCTCATGGCGTGAAGTCCCCTCTCCGAAAAGATATCGACCGTTTTCCATTATCTTTCTCAGTTCCTGGATATCCCGTCCATGGATTGTATCCGTTCCGACACATATCTTAAAGCCGTTGAATTCTGGTGGGTTATGACTTCCGGTAATCATTACGCCCCCATCTGCATGAAAAAATCGTATGGAAAAATAAAGCATGGGTGTGGCACATAGACCAACATTAATGATATTAATTCCTGTAGCATTCAACCCCTGCCTGATAGAATCGCAATATGCATTTGAACTCAGTCTGCAGTCCATACCGATGGTCATGGTTTTTACACCGCGGGGGACGGCATAGGTTCCGATGGCTCTTCCGAGGTCGTAGACAATGTCAGGGGTCAAATCCTTATCAACCACGCCCCTGACATCATATTCTCTGAATATTTCGTTGTTTACCATGGCATGAATTTTAGTGATTCTTACTGGAATTCATTGAGATTAACGTGTCTGCGTATTATCTGTTCGATAAGAGTGATTTTGCTTTCATCATCCTTGGTGAGCAGGGGTTCCATTGAGTCAATCTGTTTTGCAATGGAATACGTATCAGAGGTGACAAGAAGAAGGGGAATTTCAAGCTCTGTCGCCTTCGAAATGATATCCTGGGGTGGCAGGATGTTGTTCGTCAGTATAATGGCTGCTGTATTGTTTTCCATAGCGGCATTGATCATATCGCTACGATCTCCGCTGGTGATGATCACTTTGTTTTCTTGATAGAATAAGGGATTTGCCTTGGCGGCACTGACGGACATGGATCCGATTAGAATTTTATTTATGACGCGATTAAGATGGGATTCACAAGTGATCACTTTTGCAAATAAACGATCGGCCAGATAATTGACCGAAAATTTCGTCAGTTCATCGTAATAAGGAATGACACCAAGAATATTGATTCCCGCCAGCTTTATTTTAGGGAGATGAATATCGACAAAATCCGCAGCATTAGGTATCTTATTTAGAATAACGCCCTTGAAAGTTGCTTCCCCGATATTGATATGATTCATCAGGAACATGATGTCGTCAAGAACGGTTTCTTCGTTACCACTTATCACAACGAGCAGTTTGGCATCCAGAAAAGAAGCCAGAGATATGGCGTCCAAATAAACGGAAACGCCGTAAGATATATCCTTTCCGCTCTCAACAAATATCATATCAACATCCCTACTGACACATGAGAGCAACTCATTGACTTTTACATTCGTTGATTCTCTGTCAAGTATATAAAGGAGCCTCGAATGGTTAAATCCGATGCTCATGTCTTCAGGAGCTTCTTCAAGATTCAATATACTGGCAATCAGTGCGGCGTCATAATCCCAGAGACGTTTCTTGCGGTAGAGAATATTGTCGCCAAATGGCTTGATGTAATTTAATCTCTTATTCAAGGCTTTTGCGAGACCAATAATCATGCTTGTTTTGCCTGCATTTTGACGCATAGATGTGATGACGAGCTTCTCCATATCAATGACCCCTTTTTCTTGTCCGAAAATATTTAGAGTATTCGTCTGCCTTCCGGTGCTTGAAAGGCCATTCTCAAATGATAAACGCCTGCTTCAGTCTGCCTTGTGATGTCAAATCCGCCCTGTTCAAAGACTTGAAGCATGGGTCTATTTTCCACCAGAACTTCAGCTGTAAACCCAAGAAAACCTTCCCTCTTGGCAAGATAAGTTAAATAGGACAATAATTCTGTCCCGATACCCCTGTTTTGATAATCATCCCTTACAGCAAGGGCAACTTCCGCCGTGTGTGTGGCTTCGTCAACCCCATACTGGCTCAACCCCACAATGATTTCATTTTCCTGATCTCCGATAATCGCAAGGATGGAAACTTCCTTCGTGTAGTCGATGATGACAAAATCTTGTAAACGCTCATGGGGTATGTCTGTTCTCCAGGATAGAAATCTCCGATGAAGGCTTCTGTCTGAGAGGGCGTAAAAAAAGTCCTTCAGCAGGGGTTCGTCAGTAATTTTAACAGGTCTGAAAAAGAGCTGGAACCCCGTTTTGGTGGATCTGTATGTTTCCAGGTCTTCGGGGTATCTGCCTCTCTCTCCAGGTATGTATGCCTGATCATGATAAATTTGTCCGCGCTTCTTTGCCTCTTCAATAAGCCATGGTCTGAATTTTGGATGAGCGATTGAAATCAAAGCCATGGCGCGCTCCCGGATGTTTTTCCCATGTAGATATGCGATTCCGTATTCCGTTACGACATAGCGGACGTCTGCTCGGTTAAGGGTAATGCCCGCCGAAACATTGAGAGTGGGAACGATTCTGGATACCGTTTCATTTTTCGCTGTCGATTTCATTGCAAGAATGGTTTTACCATTCCTTGCAAGAAGAGCCCCTCTCATGAAGTCCTGAAAACCGCCAATCCCACTGTAAAACAGGCTGCCGATGGATTCCGACGTCGCTTGTCCGGTAAGGTCAATTTCGAGGGAACTGTTTATGGCGACCATATTGTCATTTCTGGCGATCACCATGGGGTTGTTTGTGTAATCGACGGTTCTGAATACGATTGAGGGGTTATCGTTGATATACTGATAAGTTTCTCTTTTAGCCATGCAGAAGGTAGCTACCGTTTTTCCTCGGTTCAGGGTCTTTTTTGAATTGTCTATCACACCGGTTTTTATTAAATTTACAAGACCCTCGGTTAAAAGTTCAGTATGGACACCTAAATGCTTTTTATTGTAGAGATGTACCATAACGGCATTTGGAATGCTACCGTATCCAACCTGCAGTGTGTCACCATCCTGGATAAGTCGTGAAACATAATTTCCTATCCGTTGTAATGATAGCGTCGTCTCTCCAGAAAAAGCCCTCGTAATTTCCAGGAGAGGGGCTTCATGAGGTACTATAAAATTCACTTCACTGATGTGAATAAAACCGTCTCCATGAACGCGAGGCATGTTGGAGTTGATCTGGGCAATCACCAAAGAGGCTTTGTCCGTTGCTGCCTTGACCATATCCACACTCACGCCGAGACTTAAAAAACCATGCTCATCGGGCAGGCTGGTCTGAATAAGGGCAATGTCTATGGGCACAATGCCGCTGTTGATCAACGCTGGAATATCTGAAAGGGAAATAGGCGTATAATCTGCTGCGCCCTTATTGACAGGATCTCTTGTATTGTTGCCGATGAAGAAGGAATTATGACGAAAATTGCTTTTGAACTTTGCATCTGTGTATGGGGCTATACCCAGCGAGTAGATTTGTATGATTTCCGTATCAAAAAATGCCTTGGGATGGGATTCAACATATTTGGTCATGGCGCCTATGAGATATTGTGGCTCACCGCAGCCAGATGTGACGAAAATATGATGACCACGACGAATATGGCTGAATATTGCATCCTCTTGGGCAAACTTTTCAGGATATTTCTTTTTCCATTCATCAAGGTAAGTCATGCTAATTCTCCAGATTCGAGTCGTCTCTAATATTTACGATTAAGATAATCGTCAAAAAGAGCTATATGTTTCAATTAATTCGTGAAGTTAATCATTAAGTGATTTTTCTGTCAAGAAAAGAATGATGAGATGGATTCGATTTGTTAAGAATTATTTAAGTAGTGAATATATGCAAGCGGCTTTACGCAATGACGTCAAGTAAATCCGATGCTTTTTGCAGAATGAGATCTGCTCCCGCATGAACGAGATCATTCAAACTGGATGATCCCGTCAGGACGCCTATCGTGAGTGTACCTACATTCCGCCCAATGGAAATATCCATGGGATGATCGCCTATCATTGAAGATGACACAGCTAAAACATGCAGTTTCTTCAGGGCTAACCGTAAATGTTCCGGATGAGGTTTAACAAGGGGAGTTTGTTCCCGCGTCACAACCGCTTCGAAATAGTCTGAGATATCGGGAAACACCAGGTTGATTGCCGATCGACAGTTCCTGGTTACAACGCCTGTTTTAATTTTACGTTTTTTTAGTTCCTGCAGCATTTCCCTTGTACCGGAAAAAAGCTTACCGCTTTTTGCCGCTTCCACTTCAATGTTTTCAATGAGTTCATTCGCCTGCCGGAGGTAGGCAGATACTCGCTTCGGGTTTTTTTGTGAAATCAGGCTTCTTCCTGCCTCAATCATCTCCAGTGTGAACAGATTTTCCAGGACATGCGGTGAAATGTCATAACTGTCAATAAGTTCAACAACAGACTTCCGCATCAGATGAAAATCGATATTTAATTTTGCCAGCGTTCCATCAAAATCGAAAACCGCAGCACTCAGGGACAATCTTGAATCGTTCACACTCCGTAAAATTCCTTTAGATATTGTTCAAGTCTGTTAAGACCTTCCTTAATGTTTTTTAAGGAATTTGCGTAGGAGAATCGGAGATAACCTTCACAGTTTGCCCCGAAATCAATGCCGGGACTGACGGCAACGCACGCTTTCTCGAGAATATCAAAGGCCATTTTATATGAATCCTGAGAGATAGATTTTACATTTCCAAGAATATAGAAAGCGCCTGTGGGCTCAACAGCAATGCCGATACCTATTTCACGCAGTCGCCTGATCATGAATTTTCGTCTTTGATTATATGTATCCCTCATTCGTATCACATCGTTCCCCGCATCTCGAAGGGCAGCGACTCCACCCCACTGAACAAATGAATTGGCGGATATGACAAGATTCTGCTGTATCTTCTGCATGGTTCTGATGAAAGATTTCGGGGCAATCAAATACCCGAGCCGCCAGCCTGTCATTGCATACGTTTTGGAAAAACCATTGAACACAAAGGCGTTGTCTGTGAACTCGAGAATGCTGTGTTCCACATCTTCATATACCAGACCATGGTAGATTTCATCTGATATAATCGGTATACCGAGCGATGCAATTTTTGACATCCTTTCAGCACTGAGGAGATTCCCCGTCGGATTCGACGGGGAATTGATCATAATGGCTTTTGTACAGGGCGTAACCATTTCCATGATTGCATCAGGTGTATACTGGAACCCGTCCTCTTCGTAAACGTTCACTGAAATGGGTGAGCCGTCAAAAAA
>JAPLJQ010000152.1 GCA_026388495.1 Deltaproteobacteria bacterium
TCCCGACGCCAGGGCGTACTCCATACCCCGGACGGTGAACCCGATATTCAATGCCAGACCGGCGGCGTCTCCCGCCGCCAGAATGCCGTTTCCGTAAAGGTTTCCCATCCCCTTGAAACCGCCTTCCGGAATGACATGGGCGGAGTATTCAACCGTGCTACCACCCTTGATCAGAGGTGCGATTTCAGGGCGTCCCTTGAATTCATCGAGGAGCGCAGGCACATCGATGGAACGTTCGTCACCGGCGACGTCCTGAATGCCGACAACGACACCCAGGCTGACGCTCTCTTTGTTGGTATAAAGAAACCCGCCCCCGAATTTTCCCCGGGTGACTTCCCCCACGAAGAGGCGCGCCGTACCTTCGTTTCCTTCCAGGTTGAAGCGGTCATTGATCAAACCGGAATCGAGGGCGATCACTTCCTTGATGCCCAGGGCATTGTCATGGGGGGCGCCGGGGGTGCGGAGACCGGCTTTTTCCGACAGAAGCGATAATACGCCGTCACAGGCAATGACCACGTCGGCCCGCAGTTCGTCCCCCCACGCGACGACTCCCATTATGCGGCCGCTCTCCTTAATGACATCGTCGACCCTGGTCTTGGAGATGATCATGCCTCCTTTTTCTTCGACCTTCTCCGCGAGCCACCGGTCAAATTTAGCACGCAAAATACTGTAACTCTGGTGGGGCTGCTCCCGCAGCTCATTTCCGGAATAGACAATGTTCACGGAACGGTCTTTTGCCAGGAGGGAGACGCCTTCGTGGGTGATGAAGCGCTCCAGGGGAGCTTCCTCAAACAGGCCGGGAAAGAGCCGGCGCACCGGGTTCAGATAAAGACGGCCGCCCGTCACGTTCTTGGCGCCGGGATAGTCGCCCCGTTCAAGGACCAGCACTTCAAGGCCTTTGCCTGCCAGCGTGTAGGCCGCACCCAGGCCGGCAAGCCCGGCTCCTGCGATGATCACGTCAAATTTATCCATGTTCCAGATGTTTTTCCAATTTCAGAATGATAAAAGCTGTTCTAAATCCTTTTGGGAGTTTACGTTAAAGAACATCTTTCCTCCGGAATCGAACCGGTTGATGACATGATCGGGGATCATCCGTGTTTTTAATCCCTTGTAGAAGCCGGTGATTTTCAACTGATCTTGATCGATTAATCTTTTAATGGCGGGAAGACAGCGCTTTGAGTAGATGGCATGGAGGGGCTGCTGGCCGTCGGAAGGCTCAGGAACGACGATATCATAGCTCTCGCAATTTTCGATCATGTATTCGATGAAAGATTTATTCAGGAAAGGCATATCGCAGGCTGCTACGAAGGCATGATCACAGGAGGCATAGAAAAGACCGGTGTAGATCCCTCCCAGAGCTCCCTTGCCTTTTATGATGTCAGTGGCGATGGTGCAATCCTGATCGAGGTAGTCAAGCGGGCTGTTGGTGACAAGGATCGTCTCCCGGAAAATGCCGCTGAAAGTCCTGATGGTCCTGTCGATCAGCCGCTCCCCTCCAACCTGCAGAAGGGCTTTATTTGTGCCCATTCGGGTGCTTTTACCGCCTGATAGAATAATGCCGGTCATAGACGTTTCACATTCGGATATAGATAACCCTTGATTATATCCACGCTTAATATCCTCCTGTGTGGTTGAAATACTTTTCCCGGTTGCAGGCGTTAGAGAAATTTTTACTTTACCACCGTTATGAAAGCAAGATTTTTTTATTCACAAGAAAAAAGCGCTTGATATTATAGAATATTTTGAATATCTATACCATGCGGGCAGGACCGTCATGCGAAAAAGGAGTGTCATAAAAAACGCCCCGGGGCAGGTAGCCTTGACCTGCGGGTGCGGAGTTTCACGTATAGGAGGGGTGAAAAAGTGGGAATGACAAAGGCCGGCATCGGATATTGTAATATGGAAGATGCTTTTCCGGCGGGCAGAATTGTTGCTGAGAAGGCATTGAAGGACGGTCAAATTGAACGTCCTGATGTGGTGATTGCCTTCTGTGGTGGGTCGGTTGACCATGAACGATTCTTTGCGGGTATACAGTCCATTGTCGGCAAGGGTATTCCAATCATAGGAGGATCGGCCGTCGGCGTTATTACGAATCATGACATATCATACAAAGATTCACCCGCCGGTGCGGCCATCCTGCAAATGAATGAAATCAAATTCAGAATCGCTGCCGTAGAAGCAATCAACAACGGTGAACAGAGAGCGGGACGGGAATTGATTAAAAAACTGGGATGCACTCCAGAGGACAGGGTTTACCTGATATTTTACGATTCGGTGCGAAGCCCTGCAACAGAGATATCACCGCCTGTTTTGAATACATCATCGGGTTTGCTTGCCGGTATAGAGAAAGATATGCCTTGCCATGTTCCCATTATCGGCGCCGGCCTGGTGAAAGATTATGCCTTCGGTCCCACGATGCAGTTCTGCGGTTCCTATGTGGGGAGCCAGCGTGTGATCGGACTGGTCATGTCGGGAGCGTTTTTCCCCTATTACCGGATTATGCATGGATGTACACCTCTGGACGGCGTGTATCACAGGATTACGGGGATGGATGGTTCTGAAATTTATAACCTTGACGGAAGGCCGATTGTTGAGGTTATTGATGAAATATTTGGCGATACCGGTTGGCGAAAACAGCATCCGGTGAACTCCCTGACCATAGGCGTTAACTACGGCTTCAGAAAACATGGGCGCTATCGGGAGGATGATTACGTAAACAGACTGATCACCGGCATCTTGCCGGGTGAGAACGGCATCGGGATTTTTGAAGCAGACCTCGAACCCGGTATGGAGATTCAGTTTATGTTGAGGGATACAGAACTGATGGTTGAATCGGCGAAGAGGAATACATCGGAGCTATTGCAAGAAATTCATCGGGATGGAAGAATCGCTGTCTTCGGTATTTATATCGATTGCGCAGGGCGAACCGCCGATTATTCGCATCTGGCCGTTGAAGAGGCCGCTGAAGTCCAGAAAGTGTTGAACCATCATGGTGTTCCGTTATTGGGGTTTTATTCCGGCGTTGAGATCGCGCCCCTTCTCGGCAAAGGCAGGGGGCTGGACTGGACGGGCGTTCTCTTGATTTTAACGGAGGATAAGCAAAGTGCCTGATCATCAGAAGGAACTGGAAAGAAGAATCCTGGAATTAGAGGCTCTGGTGGAAGAAGAAAGAACCAAGTCTTCTTATTATCAAAGGATTGCACAGCAATCCGGACGGAAGCGCCTTAGAGAAATAGAGAATCTCTCGAAGATCATCGATGAGCGTAAAGAGGTCGCCGAAAAACTGAAAGTGCTTAACGATGACCTCAAAGAAGCGAAAGAAAAGATGGAGTATGCCTATGCCCGGATGCGTGACAGCCGGGACAGGCTGAGGGAAAGCCTCCATGAGGAAAAAATTATATTTCTCGTTGACAGGGGGGGCAATATTGAGGGTATCACGGAAAAAGTTCTTGATATAACGGCAAAATCAAGAGACTTCCTGGTGGGGTGTCATGTTGCTGATTTGATTCATGAAGATTACAGGAACGATTTCGTAAGCGGATTGAAGCATGCATGGATTGGCATGGCAGGTCAGAAGCGTATTCGGATGATCACCCGGAAGGAAAAAGACAGGATTTTTGAAGTGGAGTTCAGCCGCTTAACCATTAATAATCGGAGGCTGCTGCTAATCAACATGAGGTAATCCGGGCGGTGGAGCATGAAGAATTATCTTGATTAAAGCGTAATGGAGTTATAAAAAATACCTATGTAAACGAAGCCGGAGGCGTGAAATGTACTGGGAAAAAGATATTGAGACGATGGGTCGCGAAAAGCTCGCAGCCCTCCAGCTTGAGAAGCTTAAGGAAACCCTGATAAAAGCGAAGCGGTCCGTCTATTATGAGAAACTGTTTCAAAAAATCGGACTGAATGCCGACCGGGTGACCGGGCTCGATATGATTCAAGAGATCCCGTTTACAACAAAGGAGGATCTGCGGGAACATTGGCCGTACGGCTTTGTGGCTGTGTCGAAGGATGAGTTGATCAGGATGCATTCATCTTCCGGAACGACGGGAAGGGCCACCGTGATTTTTCATACAGCCGGAGATATCGAGAAGTGGACGAATCTTGTGGCGCGGTCCATGTACATGGCGGGCATGAGAAAGGGAGACGTTTTTCAGAATATGATGAGTTACGGTCTCTTCACGGGGGGCCTCGGTTTCCATTATGCAGCTGAAAAGGTAGGCGCCCTTGTCATACCGGCCGGTGCGGGCAACAGTAAAAGACAGATACAACTGATGCGTGACTTTGAAACAACGGTCATCCATATTATTCCCAGTTATGCCCTTCATCTGTCGACGGTTTTTGAAGAAATGGCGGTTGATCCCCGTAAAGATACAAAACTCAGGATAGCTTTCCTTGGAGCGGAACCGCATTCTGAAAAAATGAGAAGAAAAATCGAAGACATATACGGATTCAAGGGGTTTAATTCTTATGGTCTTTCAGAAATGAATGGACCCGGCGTATCCTTCGAATGTACATATCAGAATGGCATGCATATCTGGGAAGACCAGTTTTTCGTCGAAATCATCAACCCGAAAACGCTCAAAAGGGTTCCTGACGGCGAGGAAGGGGAACTCGTTTTAACCACGCTGGTGAGAGAAGGGATGCCCATCATCAGATACCGCACCAAGGACCTGACACGCATTCTTCCCGGGCCCTGTGAATGCGGCCGAACGCACCGCAGAATCGAGAGAATCAAAGGCAGAACGGATGACATGATGATCCTCAAGGGAGTCAATATCTTTCCTATCCAGATCGAAAAAAAATTAATGGGCATACCCGGTGTGGGGATCAATTTTCAGATCATTCTGGAAAGGGAAGGGTATAATGATTATTTGACCGTCAAGGTGGAGGTACAGAAGGAATTCTTTGCCGGTGATTTGAAGCAGCTCGAAGGGCTGAGACACAGAATTGTGGAAGAACTGAAATCCGATATCCTGATCACCCCGAAGGTCAGTCTTGTAGAACCGGGAAGGCTGCCCAAAAGTGAGGGAAAAGCGGTCAGGGTCATAGACAACAGAAAGGAATAACAGCCATGATTGCTTATCAATTATCGGTTTTCGCGGAAAACAAGCCCGGTAGGCTGGCAGCGGTTACCGGGATTCTCGCAAGGGAAAAGATCAACATCAGGGCGACGACCATAGCCACATCCGATACATTCGGGGTTATCAATCTTATCGTGGACGATCCGAAACGGGCGCAAGCCGCCCTCTCCAAGGCGGGCATGATGGCAAACCTGCGGGAAGTTCTGGCCATTCTCATTGAGGATAAACCGGGTGGGCTGGACAAGCTGACGCAAATGCTTGCCAGGGAAGATGTCAATATCAATAACGCCTATGGATTCGTTCTTGAGAGCCGCGAGAAAGCGGTGTTTGTCGTGGATGTGGATCAGATCGAAAAAGCCCGGGAAATCATCGAAGACGCCGGTTTTAAGACCCTCGATGCAGACGCCCTGGCTGCCGTCGAGCCTTTTCATTATATGAAATATTAGAGAATTGTGGAGGGAACAAATGGCTCACAAGGATGCGGGAAATTACAGCGCGAAGCACGCCAACAGCAGGTTGAATAAAGAGATTGCTCAGGCGGTTGAAAGTAAAGCGGTCGGTGGTGAGATCACCTGTGCAGAGGCGAGCCGTATTGCCGGTGAATTACACGTACCCATGGGAGATGTCGGTGTAGCCATAGATCTTCTGGAGATCCGCATCACGAAATGCCAGATCGGGCTTTTCGGGTATGGCGATAAAAAGACAGGGATCGAACCTGCGAAAACCGTTTCCTCCGAGCTGGAGAAAGCCGTCCGGGATGCTCTGGTGAATGGACGTCTTCCCTGTGCGGCATCCTGGGAGATCGCTGAAAGATACAGCATGCCTAAAATGACGGTGTCGTCGGCCTGTGAAGCCCTGAAGATAAAAGTCAAACCATGCCAGCTCGGCGCCTTTTGAGGGGATATCCGATAACCCGGATATCCCTCCTTTTCCCGTATTGCCGTTAAAAATCATCCTCCGGATTTCATTTGGATAAAACTACCGGGATAGGTATCGCGTATTTTTGTGTCCCTCATATACTTGGAAGCATCTCCATGGCTCGAAAAATTACCCAGCAATATTCTGTGCCAGACACCGCGTTCCCGGATACTGACTGTTTCCATCTGAACATCGGGCCGTTTCTTTTTCACGGCTCCCGCAAATGCCAGGGCGTCAGTTTTTTCTTTTTCGGAGAAAGCCTTTATCTGAATGGCGTATCTGGTTTCACTTTGGATTTTTGACGGCGTAGCCGCAACCGGTGAATCCACCCTTTCGACATTTGTTTTAGTCACCTCGGGAGGCGTTACTGTGGCCGATCGATCATCGCGATTTACGGGTACAGGTTCCTTGAGCATTGCGGAAAAGGGAGGCTGAATCCATCCGGTTCCGTCAGAATAGGCTGTTTCTCCCGTAAATCTGTTAATCCTGAGGGGATAGACTTTCCCGTCGAAATTGAAGGCATCGTAATGGTACATCGTGGGCCAGAGGAACGTGGCGATCAGGACAAGGACAATGACGGAGAAAATCAATCCTGAGAGAATTTTGAAGGAAGGCTTGATGTGCCTCTCTTTTCCTCGCAGGGACCGTTTTCCCGTTGTATCGGATACTTCCCCTTCATCAGGCGCCTTCGTTTCTGTGTTCAACGGCTGTTCAGGATAAGAAATATCTCCCCCCTGGTCGGGACCTGCGACCTTCCGGTAGAGGGTGTCCAACTCCTGTTCGAGGTCAGCATCTCCGGTTTCCTTATTTTCCGAAGCCTGACTTTTTTCGGCATCTGTTTCGGACAACGTTACTTTCCTTCCTCGATGTGTTTGATAAATCCATTTACAATGGTGTTTTCGTCAACCTGGAGATATCGCGCATACGATTTCAGAAAACCCTTCATATAAACCATGGGCAGAAAAAGTTCATGCGCCTCTTCTTCAATGGCCCTAAGCATCTCAATTCTTACGTTTGTCTTTTCGGCAATTTCTTCCAATGGAATTTCCAGCTCCGTTCTTATCCGTTTCAAATCCGTTCCCGCGAGGGTTTCCTGAGCCAGGATGTTTTGAATCACCGGTTTTTCTGATGCACGGTTTCTAAGGTTCTCGGGCCGTTTGGTGATACTCAGTATATCGATATGGGTTTTTTTGAAATCATACATGGGGACCGGTTCTTTTGTTTTGTCGCAGTATTGCTTTCCTTCTTCCACTAAACCGAGTTCGATCAGCCTGCGATCATACGCATCCCTGAATTCAGGATTGATGACCGTCAGGTAGGCCTCCTCCAAACGGGCCAGAATCTCGTTTCTTTCCTCTTGTGAGAAGAAGGAATAGCTGGCAATGGATTCGTCCTGATAAAGGTCAAAGATTTTTTTGTAAGCGCGGCGGATTTCCAACGGCGATGCGTTGGGAGGAACCTCCAGCAATTCGTAATAATTCTGCTCTCGGTAGGGTTTCATATGTCCGTGGCGTATTCTCCGTTCATCCCTAATCGACGGCATCCTGCAGGATGGGGTGAACGTCATGTATTGACAGAAGATTATTGCAACATTCCCTCAGATCAAGGGTGATCTGGGTATAGGGATAAAGATCGAGAAAAGGAATCTTTTTGCAGACTGAATTGTGAACCCGGTCGTCAAAACTGATGTTTCCGGTAAAAGACATCTTCAGGGCAAGATGCCTCTCGATGATTTTGCAGATCAATTCCCCGGTATTCGGGTTATCCTGCTTTCTTAATTGATTGAGAGTCAGCTTGAAATGCAGGGTCGAGAGCGCTTTTTCCAACATGTCGCCCTTTTCCGGATCCACTTCCTTCATGATGTAAAGAAGAACGTCAGGATTGCTTATGTTGGCCCTGCTGTTATGTCTTTCCGCTTTTTCAGCCAATATCCGGAAATCATAAGTCTTGAGCACCTGACGGATTTTACGTAAATAGACGGAGCGGATGAGACGGTAGATATTTTCGATCGAGGTCGGTTCTGGCGTTGTTACAAAGATTCCTGAATTTGAGATCATAAAAAAATCGATGGTGTTAAAAGATGTTCCCGCGCCGAGATCCAGCAGGATGTATTCGTAAGGAAGCTTTGCGATGTTCCTCAGGAGTTTCATTTTCTGCTCATGGGCAAGATTGGCGATATCCAGATTGTTCATGGCGCCGCTTATGAAATAGAGGTTTGGAATGGGTGTCGGCGTCACGGTTTCTTCAAGCGTAACAACCTTCTTGTTGACAAAATCCGAAATGCTCTTTTCAGGGTGGGGAATGCCAATGATGGTATGGAGATTTGCGGCGCCGAGGTCTACATCAATCAACAGGGTCTGATAACCCTGCTTTGCAAGCAGAATCCCGAGATTGCCGGTAAGAAAACTTTTCCCGGAACCTCCCTTCCCGCCGCCGATGGACCATATATGCGACATAGCGATTGCCGATTCCCAATTCTGACCGATCATAAACAATCTGTCTGTCAGAAAATTGCAGGACCTTTTCTGGAAAGATTAACAAAAACAACCAGTCAGACAACAACGGTATCTTTTGACGATCAGTACTCCACCTCTAAAAAAAAATAAAGGGCATTAGAAATTATGAAAAAAATATGGATAAAATAGCATGTCTATAAAACGACCTATATTTTCTACAATAAAAATAACCATTTGTCAAACAGCTGTTCATGCCCCTTTTTACATGCCGGGAAAGGGGGCGTATAGATGATCTCTCCATGCATCCGTCATATGCCTGCATATTATCCGTTTTGCTCTTCATATCGGGCAAGTACAAAGAGCATGTCTGCTAACCTGTTGAGATATTTGTTTATTTCCGCATTATGGATGACGCCGTCATTTTTAAGCCTCGCCGCTTTCCTCTCGGCTCTTCTGATGATGGTTCTGCCCACATCAATCTGTGCCGAAACGGACGTTTCGCCGGGATAGATGAATTCGTTTTTCAGTTGGATGTCTTTCTGGAGATTATCAATGACCGCCTCCAGAAGGTGAATGTCTGCGTCCGAAATTCTCCGGGCAAGTTTTTGAATATCTTCCGGCAGGGTCGATAATTCGGCTCCCATGATGAGGAGGTCCTTCTGTACGCCAAGAATGATGTCTTTGATCTTTGCGTTTTTTGTCATCGCTCTGGCTACTCCAAGAGCAGAACTTGCCTCGTCCAGAGTTCCATACGTGTCGGGCCTCGCGTCGTATTTTGGAACTCTCTGACCTCCCAGCAGGCTTGTTTCTCCTCCGTCGCCTTTCGTGGAAAATTTCATCCCTTTCTCCTTTCGATGTATCTCGTGACAATTTTCATGATGGTGTCGGTATTTCGCCGGGCATTTTGCAATATTTCTTCAAGGGTCAACTCCCTTTCGACAAGACCATGCCCGTAATTGACCACAGAACATAAAGCCGCATAATCGAGCCCCAGTTCCTGAGCAATGACTGCCTCGCTGGCCATGGTCATCCCGACAAGATCGGCAAATCGGGACATCATCCGGATTTCAGCTTTTGTTTCAAACCGGGGGCCTGTTGTCTGCCAGTATACCCCTCCATCGATGACATTTATCCCGCAATCGCGAGCGGCATCGATCCATCGCTTCCGTACGTCATGACTGAGTATGGGTGTAATGTGCACGGCTTTTCCGTGAATGGCGGTTGGAGTTCCTGATAGAACCAGATAATCGTCAGGTATGACGATTATGCCGGGTCTTAACTTCTTTTTCAGAGATCCCGTGGAATTGACTCCCATGACTTCCTTGATCCCGAGATCTTTCAATGCTTTCAGGTTGGCCTGATGATTGATCAGATGTGGCAGGATATGATGGCGGGAATCTTTACCATGTCTCGGAATGAAGACGATGGTATCGGAAAGGTAAACAAGGGCTTTACCAAATTCGGTTTCCAGTTCCCTTTCCGTGAGGTTTTTGAATATTTCATTCCCGTGAAGAGGAATGGTGCCTGAGATAATGCCCAGCAAGGGTTCCATGTGATTGTCCATTCGTGGCAGTTATTGTGAAAATGCTTATACCAGATTTACTATGGTCTGTCAAAAGCAGGATGCCCCTTGATGAACCTTAATTTACGTTTGACATCATTTGGGAGAGTATGTCATAGTGGCCGCAATTCATGAAAGGAGGCTGATATATGGCTCACGAAGAATCTCTCCTCCATCTGACGGACGGAAGCTTTGACCAGGAGGTTCTCAAGGCTGAAAAGCCCGTCCTGGTTGATTTCTGGGCGCCCTGGTGCGGTCCCTGCAGGGCGGTTGGCCCGATCGTTGAGGAACTTGCCGAGGTATATAAAGATCAGGTGAAAATTGCCAAGCTCAATATCGATGACAATCCCAACACCGCGAAGGCCTACGGTGTAATGAGCATTCCGACGCTTGCCCTGTTCAAGGGAGGCGATATGATAGAGAAAATTATCGGCCTTGTTCCCAGGGAGCGTCTTGAGGCATTGATCAAAAAGGGTCTGTAATCGTCGACAGAAGGGCTAAACGGTGCGACATAAAAAAGTATTTTTATTACTTCTTGTATTTATATTTATTCTTTCCGGATGCGGCTGGTGGAAAGACTTCTGGAAACGTTCGGAAAGGACAAGAGCAACACCCGAAGGTCTCTACCAGCGTGGTATAGACTCCTATCAGGATAGTCGCTATAAGAAAGCCATTGAATCATTTCAAAGGCTGAGGGAAGAATACCCCTTGCATCAACTGGCTATCCTTGCGGAACTGGGAATTGCCGATTCTCATTTTAGTGAGGAGGAATATGCGGAAGCGGAACTCGCCTATAACGATTTTCTTAACCTCCATCCCGTAAATGATAATCTTCCCTATGCCATGTATCAGCTCGGCATGTGTCACTATAAACAGATGTTCAGTATCGACCGGGATCAGACGGAAACGAAGAAAGCAAGGAAAGAGTTTGAACGGTTGATTGCCAGATTCCCGAGCAGTAAATTCTCTTTCATGGCGGAAAAAATGCTCAGGGAGTGTAAGCAGCGGCTTGGTGAGCATGAATTCTATGTGGGACAATTTTATTTCAAGATCAAGCAGTATAAAGCCGCCCTGAGGCGGTTTGAATTGATCACGAAGGAGTATGCAAACTTAGGCCTTGATTACAAGGCCGGTTATTTTATCGGTGAGACGAAGAGGAGGCTGGCCGAGGAAGAAGCCCGAAAAGATACGAAGGCAAAGAAATAAGTCATCATTACGCCGGCAGGACACGGCGCAGCATCATGAGAAGTTCCTCGCTTTTGAAAGGTTTGGCAAGAAGATATTGGCCGCCTATCATACGGTTTTTGGGCACCTCCTTCGGCTTGACCACACCGGTGAGAAAGATGATTGGAATGTGGCCTGTATCCGGGTCGTTTTTTATCGCTTCGGCAGTCTGATATCCCGCCATGCCCGGCATCATGATGTCCAGTATAACAGCGTCAGGTTTCAGGCGTTTACACTTTTCCAATCCCTCTTTGCCGGATGAGGCAGTAGATACGTCGTATCCATTTACCTTGAGTTCAAATTCCACTATTTCAACGATGCCCGGATCATCATCGACAATGAGCACTTTTTTTTTCATTGCGTGTCCTCTGTATGATTTTGCGGTCAGGGTGATATACCCTATCTCATATACGATTGTTCTGCTCTTGTTAAGCACTCTTTTTACGTGAAAAGGCATAAAATGGAAAATGCGATGAATGCAAAACCCGGTTTGAATGTCAATATCGTGCTGGCCGTTGACATTGAACGGGAGATATCCGATGTCAAAAATGCGATTATCTACGATATCATCGGTTGACCGGAAGTGGAAATACGGTCAAGCGTTTTGGTTTTAATGGAAAAATAGCCGACATCATAAACGATTACAGCCTGTCCTCATCAAACCTCGTTCCAGCAATTATTATAAAGAAGACATCTGGTTTCAGACAGTATGATCTCAGGATGCATTACCGGGTCAAACCCAGGCTCGGTGATCATTCAATAGCCCTCTGTGTCGGGACGGAAAAAATGAATCTAATTGACATCTCAATCGGCGGGGCACACTTTTGTCACAAGAAAGATCATCCCATTGAACCAGGAAAAATCATGAAGGCGACCCTGTATGTTGACGGACAAAGTTTCAATCCCGATATCAGAACGTTGAGCGTGTGGTCTCCCGCTGAAACAGGAAGGTTGCCGGGATTGGAATATGCGAGGGTTCAGTTTTTTAATATGGATAAAAAATGCAGTTATGCATTGAACGGGAAAATCATGGTAATCCAGAGAGAACTCCTGTCTGAAAAGTGATGTCTCACTGGTTATTCATGAAGGCCGTATGGTTTAGAGCTTATCCGTAAATAATCCTTACCGGCTCGCATCCCATCTTCACGCCATCTTTTCCCGTTTCTCAATCGCAAAATCCTCGACGTAGCGCTGCTACGCCTGCGGTTTTACTCAATCGAACCAGAAAAATCTAACGCAAATCTGGGCGCGATCTCCGGCAACGCTATTTACGGACAAGCTCTAAGAATATTATTTTAAAAGTCGGGATTCAGGGATCACCGTCTTCCTTGCGCCGCGATGCTCGTTTATTGGCATCGAGCTCCATTTTTCGCAGGCGCATATTTTGCGGCGTGACTTCCACCAGTTCGTCTTCAGCGATAAATTCAATGGATTGATCGAGAGAAAGCGGGCGTGGCGGCCTTAAGGTCACGGTTGCTTCCGAGGTTGAACTCCTGATATTTGTCAGTTTCTTTTCCTTGGTGATATTCACCGTCATATCACCCGTACGATTGCGCTCACCAATGATCATGCCTCCGTACACCTCGTATCCCACCTCAACGAAAAGCTCCCCGCGATCTACCATGGCCAGGCTGGCATAGGGCGTTACCCTACCGCTTCTGTCGGACAGTAACGCACCGCTTGCCCGTTGCGGGATCGGTCCGAACCAGGACTCATAGCTTTCAAAGAGCGTATTCATCACCCCCGCCCCCTTTGTATCTGTCAGAAAATGACTGCGAAATCCGATGAGACCGCGGGAGGGAACAAGGAACTCCATATTTACCCGTCCGCTTCCCTTATTGATCAGGTGAACCATGCGTCCTTTTCTCACCGCAAGCTTTTCCGTCACAATCCCGACGAATCCTTCCGGGATGTCGATAAAAACACGCTCCACTGGCTCCAGGGTTTTCCCCGATTCTTTTTTTGTGATGACCGTTGGTTTTGAAACCATCAATTCATAGCCCTCCCGGCGCATGGTCTCTATCAGGACGGCCATCTGCAACGACCCGCGCCCGCAGACCTCGAAAGCGTCCTTGCGTTCCAGAGGTTTCAGTTGCAGAGAGACGTTCCGGTAGCTTTCTCTTTCCAAACGTTCAAGAAGGTGGCGTGATGTCAGGTATTTTCCTTCCCTGCCGGCTAAGGGGCCGTTGTTGACATAAAAAATCATGGCGACCGTCGG
>JAPLJQ010000544.1 GCA_026388495.1 Deltaproteobacteria bacterium
CCGGCAGTTATCAAAACACAGCCCTCTTTTTTGAGAAAGTAGCCAGGCTGCCTCGCATTATCAACATCGAAGATATCATCATGTCGGAAGGAAAAGATGCGAAGGCGCGGGGGCGCCTTCTCAACACGTCCTGCGTGATCAAAACGTATATGTTCCTGGAAAAAATGGGTGAGAAGAAAGCTGATGAAAAAAAGTAGTGCTGTCACGCATACCACGACGCTGATAATGCTTTCGGTTTTCTGGATATTGGCTTCCGGGGCAAGCGGTGCGGATCCGAAAGCGGTGGGCGCAAAGGTGACGGATCCAAAAGCGGCTGGCCAAGTGGTTGACCAAAAGGTGGCAGAAGTGAAAATGGCGCCGCAGTACAAATATAACCCCGCAGGGAAACCTGATCCATTCAAGCCTTTTATTGAACTGGATATGGCGGTAAAGCAGAAACTGGAAAAGGCGAAACCCCTCGCCATGTCCCCTCTGCAGAGAGCAGGGACTGATCAATTCAGACTCGTGGGGATTTCGGGGGATGAGAGGCTCAGGAAGGCAATTGTACAGGATGCGAAGGGGAAAATATATCCTCTCTTTATAGGAACATATATCGGTCTTAATAATGGCAGGGTGGTAGAGATACTCGCTGATCGTGTTATCGTTGAAGAAACATCCATCAAGGCCCGTGCCGGCAAAAAGACGAAGGCAAATAGAATTACGATGAAGCTTCACAGAGAAGAAGGTGAGGGAAAACCATGAAAAGAAACATGCAGTGGACATGGATTGCCTTGTTGGCAGGTTTCGTGATGTTTTTCGGGAATGTCCCATACGCAGGGTCTGCACCACCGGGCACGGCGGATTCGGGAGGAACAGCGGCGACCGGTGTAAAAGAAGTCAGTGTCGGGTATCTGGAAAAGATCACCGTTGAGAAACTGAAGGGTAAAGAGCGGGTTACCCTGATTGTGTCCAAGCAATCGGGGGTCAATATCGACAGCATGGCAGGCAACGGGGTCGTGGTGAAGATGGAAAACATGTTTGTGCCGGAGGAATTGAGGCGGCCCCAGGCTGAAGGAAAGCTTTCCAACGTCATCCGTGTTGTGCCTGCCCAGAAGTCCACCAACGGCGCTCAATGGGCAATGATCGCCATCGATTTGAAAGAGCGGGTTCCCTACAGCGTCAGTCAGCAGGGGCAGAATGTTCTGATTGATTTTAATGTGACAACCCTTGAGAGCAAGGCCGTCGCTGTAACCCAGATACCCTCCGTGCCCGTTCTGGAAGCGCCCGGCAAGGGCAGTGGCAAGCCTGCGGGAACGGTCGGCAGAGACGGGGATTCAACGCAACGTTATCTGGGGCGAAAGATATCCCTTGATTTCCAGGATGCGAATATCAAGGCGGTCCTTCGGTTAATGGCGGAGGAAGGCGGGATTACCATCGTTTCCGGCGACGATGTCAAGGGAAATGTTACCGTCCATATGAAAAAGGTCCCCTGGGATCAGGCCCTGGAAACGATCCTTGATATCAACGGTCTGGCAAAGAAACAGATGGGTGATATCATCAGTGTCATGTCCCTGGAAAAAATGAAGAAAGACGAGTCGGACCGGCAGACGGCGGAGGGTGATCGCGTCAAGGCGGAGTTGACTGCAAAAAAGGCGGAACAGGAACGTCTGGAAGAAAGGGGTAAACTGGCACAGATATCGATAGAAGCCAAAATCGTGGAAGCGACCGATGATTTCGTCAGGAATCTTGGGGTTCAATGGGGTGGCGTAGGCTACGGCAGCATAAACAGCACCGGATGGACTTTAATGGGTGGATCGAATCCGACACAGGGGCGCGGTATAAGTTGGGGGTATCCCAATGAAGTCGGTATGAGGTCGGTTGACGGGAAAACCATTCAGTCCATGACAGTTAATTATCCGACGTCCCTTGCATCACCGGCAATCGGCCTCGTGGTCGGCGGCGCTTCTGCCGTCCTGGAAGCCCAGATTGCAGCGCTGGAAACGACGAGCCAGGGGAAAATCATATCGTCGCCAAAAATTACGACGATGGACAACGTCAAGGCAACGATCAAACAGGGCCAGGAAATTCCCTTTATCACCATCGATAAGGACGGAAACAGGAGTATCACCTTTAAAGAAGCCGTGCTGAAGCTGGAGGTCAAACCCAAGATTACCCCTGATGGAAAAATCTCCATGGAGATTAAGGCCACCAACGATCAGGCGGACTATGCCAGGGCCCCTCAACTTGGAGGGAACCCGCCCATTAACAAGAGTGAAGTGGAATCCAAGATCGTCGTTCAGGACGGGGATACCATTGTCATCGGGGGAATTTTAAAAACGGAGGACACGTCGGGGGAATCCGGGATTCCCTGGCTTTCCAAGATTCCGATCCTGGGCTGGCTATTCAAAGCGCAAACGAATACGAAGAACCGAAGACAGATGATGGTATTTGTGACGCCAAGGATCATAAAGGTGGATGCGGTGGGAGAAAAGCCTCCTAAACCAACAAAGGGGTGAGCTTTCTACGGGGCATCACAATCATCCAATATCAGTCTGGTCGTTTAATGCCTGAAAGAAACTTTTCCACGGTGAAGTTTCCCGCTCATGGCGGCGGAGCTTGCCGGCGATGAAGATATTTTTTACATTGTGCCCTTTCTTCACGTTTGCACGGCGGGGCTTGCGGGATGTACTCCCGGTCATCGCGAGTGCACTCATTAATTCTATTCGCAGATGTCTGATTATCATGGTCCCATCAAATTTACAGAGGTTCGCCGGCGTTTTAGTGTTCCTTGTTGCCATAACGGCCTGTGCCGCCAGTCCATGGAAACAGGAACAGGCGAATACCCATCTCGATATCGGGATTGCCTATCTGGGGTCGGAACGGTTCAATGACGCCCTGAAGGAATTCCTGAAGGCGGCGGACTTTACACCAAGGGATTCCCGGGTGCATTACTATATGGGGATCGCCTACTACAGAAAGGGGCTGACGGATAAGGCAATCCATGAGTTCAGTGAGGCTGTGTCCTTAAATCCGGATTACGCGGAGGCCCACAACTTCCTGGGGACGGTTTATCTGGCGATGGGACAGTGGGACAAGGCGATCGATGCGTTCAAAAAGGCCCTTTCAAATATCATGTACGAAACCCCGGACAAGGCTCTCTTTAATATGGGGAGGGCATATTACGGCAAGGGTGAGTACCGGATGGCTCTGAATCAGTTCGCCGAGGCGAAAATCAAAAAACCGAACACCGTACCGATGCCCCTCCTTGATCATCACATGGGCATGGCAAGTTATGCCGATGGCAACTATTATCAGGCGTTCCAGTATTTTCGTAAAACCATCGAACAGGCCCCTTCATTTCTCGAGTCCCGTTACTGGCTGGGGCATTGTTATATCAAGATGCAATACCCGGACCGGGCGAAAGAGGAATTTAAATCCATCATCAAAGCTGCTCCGGAATCGGAACTGGCCGCGGAGGCCAGAAAAAGCCTCGATTCCATGAACGTGCCTCCAGGCAGGCCATGATCAACCGGCCTGCCATTCCCCCCCATCCCTGCGGTGCCCTGAATCAGGGACATCCACTCATTAATAGAAAGCATAATAATGAGTCCCTGGTTAACTCTGCCGAGGCTACGGGGGGGGTGTCGGAGCTCCGACGCATGGCATATACTTGAAATTATGTAATAATCAACGATGTCAAAAAAGTTTTGTCATGCGCGGGCGGTGTATATTATTGTATGCCAGTTCTCTACTCTACCCCTATTTATCTCGAGAGATTAAATCATAGAGAAAAAACAATCTTCAGGGCTTGATCTATCTCCTTCATATAATCGGGCTCCAACCGGCCCCGCACGTGCGACAATCGTGAACGATAGTCAATCGGGCGGGTTTGCAGACAATCGGCAATGGACTTCTTGTCAAGTCCGTTCAGTGGCGACGGCATAATGGACATATTGGTCCTGATTCGCCCTTTCTTCTCATTCCAGGCAGTGATCGGCACAACCTGGATGACGGGGACGCGGGCGTTATAAACATCATTCGTCACGACTACGCAGGGCCGCACTTTCCCCGTTTCCGAACCTTGAACCGGATCCAGGTTGATATCTATGACCATCCCCCGTTCAATGGCGATGATTCCGGCCTCGCTTCCTTCCGTGGTTCCGGCTGTGAGTCGCGCCGTCACTCCGGCCATCCCTGAACAGCGGCATCCGTCAAGGTCTTGAGTTCAGCGTCGTCGGCGTATGTTTCAGCGTATAACTCGGCGGACTGCCGCAGGTTTTGCAGTTCCCGCTCTTTCCTCAGCAGATTCAATGCAGTGCGCATCATCTCGCTTTTGTCTTTAAACCCGTAATCCTTATAGCTGTTCAGAAAAACAGACTGATCTTCATGAATGCTGAATTTCGCCTGCAACATGGCAAACCTCCTCGCGGAACCCTTTTTCATTGCCCCAAAACAGGGCCATCAATTGGGCCCGATTATAGGGACTAAATTGGGCGCTGTCAACGAAAAAAATAAGGGCCGCTCTCCCATTTGCTTCACAACATCCAGAATGGCAGCAGACAGATCCGTTTCACAACGGCATTTTCCAGGGTGACGCCAAGTTGATTCAATCGCTCCATCTGGTCGAGGGAAGTCAACCCGATGAGGGCGTTGCGGATCCCGAGATCGGTGAAGTAGGTTTTGGGGGTTTTCAGAAGGGGAAAATGTCATTCCGAACGAACGTGAGGAATCTTAATATGTTAATATTATTATTCATTTAGATTTCTCGCGTTGCTCGAAATGACAAAAAAGAGACAGACATCCTGCCTGTCTCTTTTTATCGATTGACCGCTTACTGTATCCGTTTGTCCAGCCAGTAGAGCATATTCGTCCGGTTCGATACCCCCGGCGGATTCATATTGATACGGGAGGTGCTGGCGCCCGTTCCGCCGCCGCCGCTCACCGTGACATAGAGATCCGGCGTGGTCCCCCCTCCGGGCTTCAGGGATATGACCGGCGCCGATGGAATGCCGGAACCAATGCTCGTGCTCCGCGCCCCGCCGGGCAGGGAGCCGCCTCCTGTTGTGTACTTGAAGCCATAGAGTTTTGCATACCCGCCCTGATCACAGGGATCAGTGCTGCTGGAAGGCGTGAATGTCGTAAAATAGACGACCCCGCCAAAAACGGTCGAATCCGACAGGTCCTTTTCAGAGATGCCAAGCTGTATGCGGAACCCTGGATTTGTTGATCCGGGATCATATGGATCGCTTCCAAGAGTGTCAACGGTACTGTAGGTGCTGATACGGTCAAGGTCCTTGACTGCATAGAAGTAATCCTGGGTGGTTGACGCCGTGGGGTCCGTTTTGTCTCCGGTACCCCAGTAAACCCACAGATTTCCAGACGTGTCCTTTGTTGTGGAGGGGCTGGTATAAATCGGCCGGATGGAAGGGGGATTAAAAAACTTACTGCCGACCCAGTTGGACGTGTTGCAGGAGGAGGGGGGGGTATAACCGGTTGGAAGTGGAACGGGCGGAGGCTGAGGGCAGAAAGTGAAGCGCCACATGTTGCCGCCAAGGTCTCCCAGATAGGCTGTATCGATGAAACCGTCGTTATCCGTATCCAGAATGGCCGGTTGCCCCGGCATGCTGTAGACCATAGAAGTGTTATCGGCCAGTGTATAACTCCAGAGGACGGACCCGTCAGTAAGGTCGATGACAAAGAAACCCTTCCCCCGTGTGTCGCACGGCGATGCTGTGCAGTTTCCGCCACTGTAACCGCCGCCGATGAACCCGACCCATTTTTCTGCAGTCACTGTGCTGCCGCTGCTATATCTGACCTTGCCTATCATCATTCTGCTCCAGGAATCCCCCATGTACGGCGCCTGGGTGGTGGCATCTAAGGTATTGATGGAAACCCCTTTTCCTCCTGTGTTCCACAGGTACGCCGGGCTCAGCGGAGTGGTGATATCCAGGGCGTAGTAGCCGCAGTAATTGGTATGGGTCGAATCGTAGTTACCCACCAGTCCGGCACCGCAGGAGGTGGAGGAACTCCAGAGACGGTCCGTACTGCCCCTGCCCTCCCCGAAGACGAGGATGGTCTTCCATTCCGAGACGAGTTTGCTGGTCCCGTCGCCGCTGCCCGTCCAGACGTCGGCAACCGTCACCGGCCCGTCGACGAAGTACTGGTGCGTCTGTGTTGTCGGCTCTGTGGCGTGGGCGATGTTTTTCAATTTTGATAGCAGATTGGGCGGCAAGAAACTCCAGGCTTCCGAGCCGTCGCTCGTCTTGAAGGCATGAAACTGGCCGTCGTTGGCCCCGGCCACGATCAAACGTTCTTCTCTGACCTTCGGGGAGTCGCACACCGCGCCGCTGCTTCGGCAATGGTTATTTCGGTGGGTGGCAAAGGCGTTGTTGCTGTCCCGGACGTCGTCGAAAAATACCGACGGCGTTCCCACCGTAATCGGCGTGGACCGGAAGACGTCGCCCAGCTTCCAGTTGTCCGAGTTATAGGTCGGATTCCCCCGGAAGTATCCCACAATGGCTTTCCACTCCGTCTCAGTTGTTACACCAAGGATTAAAGGTGTGACTAAGGAGGTGGACCAGTCGTCGGTAGCCTGGGGCCAATTGACCTGGGAACCGCCTATGTAGGTTTTCATGGTCCGGGTCGTATTGTCCCTTGACTGGAGAACCGTTCCCGCGTCCCCATCCGAGCCCCAGCTGGTGGAAATACCGCAGACATCGCCGACGACGCAGAGGTGTGCGTCTGTGCCGACACCGCATATGCCGCCGACGCCGCAGGCCTCTGCGGCGTCAGATTTGATCCGGAACTTCTTCAGATGCCCGAGCCAGAAAGAGTCGCCCGAGATGGGCTGGAAGGAGCCTTCATAGAGGTAATTTTCATCCGCTGTCCTGGAAGACTGGACGGAGGCCTGGGAGAAGGAATAGGTGGCCTCCCGGATGATGTTCATGGCGGTTTTTACGGCCGCGACCAGTGCGTCGGCATCGGTGGTGATAAAGGCATAACCCGACAGATTCAGGTAACCGGGGTCATTGGCACTTGCCTTGTAGTTGCTTATCGACCAGCCGCCTGTGTATGTACCGGTATATGGGGCGGAGGAGTCCCAACACTTTTCTGTCGCAGTTGAAGTGTCAGCTCCACAGCTTGTCACACCCGCCGGATAGAGGGAGCCCGAAGGAATGTTGTAGGCCGTTGTGTCGCCGGAGTTGAGTGTGCTGGGGTTGTCCGTTCCGCCGTAGTAGGCCATCCAGTTGAGGGTATTCTGGAGATAGGGGGGCATGGAGGCGCCGAAACCGATGACAAAAATCTTGAAGCCCAGATCGGCCAACTCCTTCGCCTTTGCCACGTCAATTCTTCTGTTTTTATACCGGTCGGAGTCGCATTCCCCGCCGTCACCGCTGCACGCAAACGTATCCGACCCGTCGGTTATATAGATGATGAACTTCTGACGGCAGTTTTTGGAGGCGTCCGCCGCCTTGTGGGCCGCAAGATACAGCTTTGCCTCATTCAGGGCTGCCGCGATGGGTGTTCCACCGCTCGCGGATTCAGCACTTACGCTGGTATTGATGAGGCTGTAACTGGTGCCGATTGCCTTGATCAGTTTGTTGCATCCGCTGCTGTAGTCGCCCCCTGTATCATCACTGCTGCATCCGTAATATCGCATGTAGCCTATTCTTACCCCGAGGCTTCCCTCGTCGGAGGTGTTGATCGTACCGTCGTTATTGTCATCGAGAATGTTAAAGATGGACCGCTTCGCAATGTCAAGGCGGCTGCAACTCTTGTTGCACCCGCCGGAGGTGCATGCGACGTTACAGGCGGCAGTTGTGCATGGCGTGGTGCACCCGGTCGTTGTGCAGGCTACCTGGCACGTTCGAGAATAGGAGCTAGTGTGGTGGGAAGTTTCGCAAAAACCGCTTGCACAATCATCCCACCTGTCGCTGCTGCAATTATACGAATCCTGGGTATTGCATGAGGAGTGTGCATAATACGTGGCGGCGCCAATCGAACTGCTACAGAATCCGTCGCTGCGTCCGCAACCACTCCCCTTGCAGTTTAAGGTGTCCGGAGTGGTGCATGCGGCAGCTGCGTAAAAAGAGGTGGTGCTGTGCGCACTGGAACAAAATCCGAGACTGCAGCCACTGCCTACGCAGTTGGCGGTATCCGGAGTGGTGCATGAGGCGCTTGCATAAAAGGTGGTGGAACTCTTCGAACTTGAACAAAATCCGCCGCTGCAGCCGGTGCCGGTGCAATTCGCGGTATCGACATAGCACGAGTTGGTCGACCCGTAAGGTCTGTCATCCCCTGGCGGGTTCCATGCCATGCTTCCCGATAGATCCAGGAGAATCAGGGCGTCAGGGGCCGTGGACGTGGTAAACAGGGCCTCCTCTCCCGGCGTGGGTGCCGTGGCGTTTCCGGCGCCGGCAAAGAGAAACAAAAAGGCGATTCCCATTATGAAAGACAGGATTTTGTTCGTTTTCATAGGACCTCCCTATCGTGACATGGTTGAAATTTCGATGGGACCGTAACCGATGCCGACGCCGATTTCGGCCCGTGTGCTGAAACTGGTATTGGTTCCGGTTACATCCACGTTGTAGCGTCTCTGTCCCCAGGACTGGCCGCCGCCGATGGAGTATCCTGCCATGGGCAGGAACGCCGGGCCTACGGAAGGCACCGCGGGGGCGCCGATGGTATAAAAATCCCCAGGGGCGTTCACCGCATCCACGGCGATATTACTTTGCGCGGATGCGGGCAGGTTCTGGGGGTCGAAATTCCGGATGAGCTGATGGATGCCCGTCTCTGCCGCGGACATGGCCTTTTTTTCGCCCACGGATTTTGCGCTGATCCGGAGATCCTGCGTGGAGAGATGAATCACCAGCATCCCCAGGGCGAGGAGAATCAGGCAGGCCAGGAGGGCGGCCACGAGGGCGAACCCCTTTTCAGACGTTACGTTTTGGCCATGTAACCTGTTGTATTTCCTGTCGATCACCATTTCCTGTTTCAAGTCCCTCATTATGGATGATTCCTCGGTATGACACTCGTTGAATAGATCAGGTGTCTTCGCTGTTTCGTATTGGGATCCACGTCTTCCGTCTCGACGGCGAGGGTGATCTCGATCCTCCGGATATTCGGAATGGCCGCCGGCAGGCTTGCCGTCGGGATGATCGCCCCGGCGCCGTCGTAGTAGCGGAACACGGGAATATCCGTGCCGTCTTCATAAGCGCCGCTTTCGTTGATATCGTTGACCACAAGGACATTCCTCGGATTCACGCTCGTCGGGAGGTCTCCCAGGAAAGGTTGCGACCCGCCGCAACTGGTTTCGCGGGTGATATACTGGTTCGCCGGATCGTATTCATAGCGAATGATCTCGTTGGGGTTGGAGTTGCTGATGTTCCGCATGCAGACGGGGCCGTTATCGACCGTGCAGTTTTGATTGATGTCCATTTCCACGGTGATCGATATGGGGGTCGCTTCCTGAATTCCCTTGTACGTTTGATTGCCCGATACGGTTGAACAGGCGCCGGTTCCCGTCGGCACCAGCCAGTTGCCTACGGTGAAATTGGGGTTGAATGAGGCCATACGGATTTCCATGGCCATGAGATCCAGGGCGGGACGGACGTCCTGCTGCGCCGTGACCTTGCGCTCTATACCCATGGAGTTGCGCTGGGCGGAGTTGATGGCCATATAAATGGCGCCCATCAGGATCATGGAAACGGCGCCCGTCACCAGAATCTCGACCAGGGTGAATCCTTTGGCATTTTTCATCATCATGGCGGACACACTGCGGGCGATGGACATCCCGTGGATGTAAAGTTCTGTTGCCTGGTGACCACCAGGCTTTCTATGATGCCCGGATGACCGGTCCAGGCGACCCGCACATCGACGCGCCAGACATCGGTGGCGATGCTGGTAGTAGTCGTTGTGACAGTAAAAGTCGCGTCACCCGGCTGTGCCGCCGCTTCGCCGCTGACGAGGACATCGTTTGTGGCTGTACCCACAGTAACCGTGTTACAGGCATTCATGATACAAGCCTCCCGCGTCTCCAGTTCCTTATGCAGGATCCCCGCGGCCCGTCCCATGTGGTCGGAGCGGGCGGCGGTCCGCCACGCCGACGGCTGTAAGGACAAAACGGCAAACACGCCGACGGTGGTGAGAAATATGGCGATAACCACCTCGACGAGGCTGATGCCCCTGTTATTGCATCTCAAATTTAACATGCGTTCTTCCTGTGATGTTGATCGTTATCGTCGCGATGGAGTTTCGGCTGTTCTTCAGTCTGACCGTTCCCGTGGATCCCGACAGGGTGCCTCTGGGCAGGAACGTGATCTGGCTGCTTCCGAAGGTGGTGTCGAGAATATATGAACCGGATCCGAAGGATGCGGGGCTTTTAGTCTGTATCACGGTGAACGGTGCGCCTGCCGCCGTTCCCTGTTCGATGTCATAACTGCTGTTGGCGCCGGCAGTCAGGGTAATGCGCCATTGTACTTTTTCGGATACGGACCTTTCTTTGATTAAAAAGAAATCCGCTTCCAGTTCCCGGGTCGCCGTTCTCAAATTGGTGTTGGTCACATAGCGCTGCCAGGCGAAGGAGCTAATGGATGCGAGAATGCCCAGGATGGCTATGGCGATCATTAATTCTACGAGTGAAAATCCGCTTCGCCTCTTCACGTCTGTTTTCCTTGCCGTGACATATCTTTCTTTTACGTTTTTCACTTTCATCGCTAACATTTTAGCCTTATCCCGACACGCCTTACAGTGACCTGAATCACACATTTACACAGTTTTTGCATTATATCCATCTGGATGGCTAAAATCAAGCCTGATTAACCCAATTTATCTCAGCAATGAATATGCCAACTTATCCTGTGCCATGCCTGGGACATCATGGAAGACATATCGCTTTTGATCACCGTCAATTAGGCGCCTTCCGGGTCCGTCGGGTTACGGGGCCGTTACCGGTTTCATTGATGATGATCAGTTATTTTCACCGTATCTGCGGAAAAATTCACCCTATTTCATCATTTTTTCTTGACACCAAACCTCTGCCAATTGTATATTATAAAAAATATTTAATTGTTTATTTTTTACGAGGTGTTTATGGCTACCGTCATGAAGATCAGTTCTCAATGTCAGATCAGGATTCCGGAAAAGCTCATGAAGGCGTTCGGAATCGGCAAGGGCGATTACGTCGAGGTCGATGCCTCCGAAGAAGGAATCATCCTGAAACCGCGGAAACTTATTGATCCCGCCCAGTCTTGGTACTGGAGCAAGGAATGGCAGCAGAAGGAAGTGGAGGCGGATGAGGAGATCAAAAAGGAAGCGCTGTCACCGGAGTTCCAAAATGCAGAAGCGGGGCTCAAATGGCTGAAGGAATAAATACTTTCCGCTTCACGAGTCGCTTCAGGAAAGAGTACAGGGGCCTCCCGAAAGAAATTCAGGAGGCCTTCGATCAGAAACTGACCCTGCTCATGAATGACATGAAACATCCCTCGCTTCGTATAAAACGCATTCAAGGGACAAGAAGCAGATGGGAAGGCTCCGTTACAATGAAGTATCGTTTTGTTTTCGAATTTGACGAAGGCCTCGCCATCTTCCGTGCAATCGGGACCCACGACATCCTGAATCAATCCTAAAAAGCGAGTTAATCAGGGACAGCATCCACTGATTGTTATGCTTTCTATTAATGAGTGGCCCCAATTCTCGTAGGGGGTGAGATGATATGGGGGGCGTTTCTGCTTTTATCCACAAACTGGTCCATCCGGGGAGCCAAAACCTGGCATGAAAATGGAGGGCATGCTCGTTAATTGATTAATGATAACAATAAGTTAAATCACTTCGCGCGGCGAAGTCGCGTCTTTTTTACGGTGACGCCTATGAACAATAGGGACACAGGGGAGGGGCGGGTTATCTCTATCGCCAAGCTTCACGAAACAGTTTACGTTCTTCATACATTTCAATAGAAGACGCTAAAAACGAGCCGACAGGATATTGATTTGGCTCGCCAACGCCACAACAAGCAAATTTGATGATAATCATATATCTTTCTCCTGCCACAAACCGTTGTCTTTGAAGGAGAAACCAAAGAGCAGTTCTGTGCACAGAACTGACTTATATACATGATATAGTAAACGATCTAACGACACTGCCGATCATTTTCATGCTAAGTTTTTACCCGGTTTTGGCTCCTCCGGCGAAAGGGTCGGAAGTTCCAGTAACTTGATTTTTCTCTGTGTGACGTCCATGGCGTTGAAGGTGCTTTGTGCTTTGGAC
>JAPLJQ010000596.1 GCA_026388495.1 Deltaproteobacteria bacterium
ATGCGCTTACATGTGCAATTTTCAATAGAGGTCTTATTTCCTGCCAATCAGTCGTTTCATTCGCCGTATGCCAGAGATCGTAATTTCTCTGAAGGTTCAACCATAATTCAGGAGTGGTATCAAACGCTCTTGACAACCGCAAGGCAACATCCGTTGTCACAGCGCCTCGTTCATTCAATATTTTTGATACCGTCTTTCTCGACAGTCTCAGCTCCTTCGCAAGATCTGTAACGCTAATCCCTGACGGTTCCAAGTAATGAAGCTTGAGAATCGATCCCGGATGAGATGGCAGTCTTTTTCGTGTTCTCATAAATAATCCTCTTCAATGATAGTCTTCGACGTCTACATTCAATGCATCTCCATCCTTAAATTCGAACGTCAATCGCCAGTTGCCGGAGACCTTTATCGCCCAGCGCCCCTTCTTTTTGGGAAGTAGCAGATGAATGGCGGAGCCGGGGTAGTTCATATCTTTGATTTCATTTGTCGCATCAAGTCTATCCAATATCGCTTCTATTTTGGAAGCATGCTTGGCCTGTATGCCTTTACGGGTTGCATCGTAGAAAAAATCTTCCAAACCTTTATGGATAAAAGATTTTATCATGAGTTATACTGTAACCAATAGGGTTACGATTGTCAAGAAAAATATCACAGGTTAAACGCCACTTAAAAAGCCTCCTCGATCCCCCCCTGCAAAAGGGGGATGCATGAGAGAAAAAAGGAGAGAAAAAAGCAGACGGATTTATTTTTACATCCGGTAGTCTGTAAACAGTTCCGTCGGCCATCAATCGTCACAGAATCACCGATAATCATTCGTAATGATTGCATAATTGATAAAAGTTATCAAGCAAACATTACAGGAAGGAGCGGAGCTTTCTCTTTCTGGCACATACAAGTCAACGGAAACGATGAACATTAGATATGTTTTGTCGAAGGCTTGATTTTCTTCTTTCCCAACAAAGGAAGCAGACAACGGAGAGCTTCGTTGACCGCATCGGAATCGGGAAAATACTGCTTCACATCCGGTTCCAGATAAACAGGCAGATTCAATTGAATATCCGGCCTGTAAAATTTACCCCTCTCTCCTTTTGAAAAATTATATTCCTTCTTCATGGCGTCTCACCTTCGTGTTGTTTGGTTTCGTTCCTGGTGGCTTTCCGTGCGGATATGATCCGGATTTTTCTCTTATCCCTGCCTTGTACGACAAATGTATGTATGACAACCAGAATCATGCCTCTTTTGCCCCGGCCCATCGTTACCCAGCGTTCTTCATTAATGCTATGACTTTCATCGAAAATCGAAACGGCCAGGGGATCTAAAAAAACATCTGCGGCCTTTTCAAAGGAAACTTTGTGCTTCTGAAGGTTTTGTCTATCTTTTTCTGGGTCCCACTCAAAATTATACTGCAATACACGTTCCTCTATAATACAAATCCTTGTTTAAATCAATCAGCCGAAAGCATCATTACTTATTCGAAGATCATAATATAACCGAAGAAAGAGAACAAGATAAATGTAACCGCAGCCACCGCCTTTTCCCCTCCTTGTTCATGTCTGTCGAAAACGCAGTCAACCAGCCTGAGAGCCGGCAGCAAAGCCCTGAGAGAAAGGGGTTCGATTACAAAGGAATGGTGGTCTAATTTAAGGACGTCCGGTCTTGCGTCCACATAAACCCATGCCGACTACTGGTAAACATTCTATATCACTTCGTATTCGATTGACGGCCCCGATCCTATCTTCCTCAACAAACCGAGTTCCTCAAAACGTTTTAAATGCCGCCGAGCCGTCCGCTGAAAAATTGCATAAAACCTGCCATGAGGGAATCAACAAGAGTGAAGTTCGCCGCCCGAACTCATTTAACTTATTGTTATTATTAATCTAATGGCGAGCACGCCCTCAGTTTTCATGCCAATTTATTGCCCGGTTTTTCCTCTGTTGCTGCGGCCAGTGTATCCTCGATGGCCTGTTTCAGATTATTCAGGGCAAGGCTGCCGTTCCGCTGAGTTGTTCGGTGTACCTATGTTAGGCGGTTTTTCGCTCAAACACTTTTACTTCTTCGTCAATACGACCATTAAGCCTGTCTTTCTCTGTTTCAAGATCATATCGAGACTGGAGGTTAAGCCAGAAACGCTCTGAAAGCCCAAAATAGCGGGAAAGCCGGAGTGCTGTGTATGGTAATCAACTATATTATGCCTTCGTAATCTTCATACTTATAACATAGTGTAGACCGCCTAATATCGGTCTTATATAACCGCTAATGATTCTAATTTGCAGCAAAATGCCCTTACTTAAGACATTTTACTTGTCAAACAACTTGATAGTGACATTACAAATACCGAGATCGGTCAAACAAGACAAATTTGCTGGATTAAAGATCAAATGGCATCGTCAAGGCCTTCGAGTTTCTTTTCCCATTCACCCTGCTTTCGGACCGTGCACACCCGTCAGCGGGGGGAGGTTTTTCAGAAAATATCGCGGCGCGATATCATCTAACATATTGAATGTATTAAGCATTTGACGAGCATACCCTCGATTTTCATGCCAGCTTTTTGTTCTTGTTTTCCCCCAGTGCGATCTCCAGTTGCGCATTGATTTTCTTCCTCAGGTTGTTCAGGGCGATGATGAAATTCTCCTTTTTTTCCGGTGAGAGGATTTGAATGTCCATGATGGAACTAACGACGCTATGTCAAAGGATTGTCCGAACATATGTCTTTTTCTTGTCTCAGTCAATATGAAACCAAAAATTCTTGAGTAATCATTTCAATGCTGATATACGTTTATGTCTATTTTTATAAAAAGTGAGGGACGTTATTGCCATGCATAATCCAAATTTCAGTTCCGGTCCATGCAGCAAGAGGCCAGGCTGGAGCATCGAAGTCTTAAAAGACGCCCCGGTGGGCCGGTCTCACCGATCAGCCCTCGGCAAGGAAAGACTGGCAAAGGCCATCAGAGAGACAAAGAAGATTCTGGAAATTCCCGCAGATTATCTGGCCGGGATACTGCCGGGCTCGGATACGGGGACATTTGAAGCTGCCATGTGGAGTCTTCTGGGACCCCGGCCGGTTACGGTTCTGGTATGGGAAAGCTTTTCCGAAGGATGGGCCACGGATATCACCAAACAGCTTAAACTGAATCCAACCGTTTTAAAAGCCGAATACGGCAAAGTTCCGGATCTTAACACCATCGACTGGTCTTGCGATGTTGTCTTTGTTGCCAACGGCACAACGAGCGGGGTTAAAATTCCGGACTGGAACTGGATCCCGCAGGATCGGGAAGGTCTCTCCATCTGTGACGCCACCAGCGCCGCTTTTGCCATGCCCATCGACTGGTCGAAAGTTGACGTCCTGACCTTCTCCTGGCAGAAATGCCTTGGCGGGGAAGCGGCACACGGCATGCTGGTTCTGAGCCCCAGGGCCGTTGCCCGTATCGAGTCCTATGACCCCCCCTGGCCCCTTCCCAAGATATTCCGGATGAAAAAGGGAGGGGAAATCAACCTGGGCATCTTTGAGGGAGATACCATCAATACCCCGTCCATGCTCTGCGTGGAAGATTACCTCGATGCCCTCAAATGGGCGGGAGAAATGGGCCTGAATGGTCTTATCGGAAGGAGTCAGTCCAATCTCCGGATCATCGAGGAGTGGGTGGAAAAAAACGACTGGATTGATTTTCTTGCCGACAGCCGTGACATCCGGTCCAATACATCCGTCTGCCTGAACGTCGTAAGCGAAAAAGTGCGGGCTCTGCCGAAAGAGGAACGCGTAAAATTTCTAAAAGGGATTTCCGGTGAACTGAGCAAAAAGAACGTGGCTCATGATATCAATGCGTACAAGGACGCCCCGCCGGGATTCCGCTTCTGGTGCGGCCCTACTATCGAACGGGAAGACATCACGTCTGCCCTTCTGGAACTTGAGAAGGTTTATAATCAAAATATCAAAGAAATATGATTGACGGAGTCGTAGAAAAGTCTTAGGTGTTCACGTTCTGTCATTCCGGGCTTGACCAGGAATCCAGTATTTTCAATCATTTTTATGATCCCTGGATTCCCGCCTCCGCGGGAATGACAACTTTTTGCAAGTTTATTATGATTTATATGAAAATCCCCCCAACCCCCCTTTGCTAAAGGGGGGCAGGGGAGGATTTTCATGTTTCGTTGTGCCCACGCCTGGGCATGGGGGTTAGTAGAATTATGTCGCTACGTTCAGAAAGCAATGGTGTTGCTGATATTAAGAAATATCGTGATCTGTTGATATGCATGTTTCTTGCGGCTGCCATTCTTGTTACCTATTGGCAGGTACAGTATTATGACCTGATCTGCTATGATGATCTTGACTACATAACGGGAAACCCTCATGTCAAGAATGGGTTGACTTGGGATAGCTTCACATGGGCGATGACGTATATCCGTGTGGGTTACTGGCATCCCTTAACGTGGCTTTCTCACATACTGGATTATCAGTTGTTCGGATCCAATGCAGGCGGGTATCACTGGGTAAACGTGATCTTTCATATTGCCAATGCGATTCTGTTATATATCTTACTGAAACGCACAAGCGGTAATGTCTGGAAAAGTGCTTTCGTAGCAGCGCTGTTCGCTGTTCATCCCCTGAATGTAGAATCTGTTGCATGGGTTGCGGAACGGAAGAATGTATTAAGTACATTCTTCTGGTTCATGGCAATGTTGTCATATGCTTACTATGTGGAACGTCCGACGTTATATAGATATTCTCTCATCCTTTTTGCTTTTTCCTTAGGGCTTATGGCAAAGCCAATGCTTGTAACGCTTCCCTTTACTTTGTTGCTTTTCGACTACTGGCCTCTGGGCCGCCTCACATCATGGAAGGCTCTGCCCCGTCTGGTATTCGAAAAAATACCCCTTTTTGTTCTGTCGATTATTGTGAGTATCATAACGTTTCTCACATGCAGGCATGAGGGCGTTGTCATATTCTTCGATAACTTGCCCCTTGGAGACCGCGTGGCCAATGTTCTTGTTTCTTATTCGAAATATCTGGGGAAGATTTTCTGGCCACAGAACCTTGCGGTGTTTTATCCCTATTCGAAAGAATATAATTCATTTCAGATAGTTGGAGCCGCCTTACTGCTGATAACCATATCCTGTGTTATGATTTTTCTGGCCCGGCATTATCGGTACGTACTTGTGGGGTGGCTGTGGTATTTGGGAACCCTTGTGCCGGTCATCGGGTTAATACAGGCGGGAAAACAGGCGATGGCTGACCGTTATACCTATATTCCTATGATTGGTCTGTTTGTTATGATTGCCTGGGGTGTTTACGATCTCCTTAAAAAGTGGCCGCAACGCAAGATGATCTTTGTTGTATCTTCAGGAATTATCCTTTCAGTTTTAATCAGTTGTACGATTCTGCAGGTCAGATACTGGCAGAACAGCGTGACGCTTTTTGAGCACGCTCTGTATGTGACACATGATAACCTTCGCGCTCATACCAATCTTGGAATTGCTCTGAATATTCATGGGCAAATAGATGAGGCCATTCAACATTTTGAATATGTAATAAAGAGAGATCCTGAAAACGCGATAGCTTATAGCAATATGGGGATTGCCCGTGCCGGACAGGGGAAGACAGATGAAGCGATGGTTTATTATCATGAAGCGTTAAGAATAAAGCCAGATGATGAAACAACCCATAATAATCTGGGAGTAGCTTTTGCTAACAAGGGCAAATTCGATGAAGCCATTGAGCATTTCAGGGAGGCTTTGAGAATCAGGCCTGACTATGTTCATGCTATCCTCAACATGGGTGGTGCTTTAGCCAAACAGGGGAAGGTAGAAGAGGC
>JAPLJQ010000226.1 GCA_026388495.1 Deltaproteobacteria bacterium
AATGATTTCATCCTCGATTTCACTGTTCTTGTTCTCGATGGTTTCTTTTTCTTTCAGGATTGACTGGTATTCTTTGTTCGTTTTTACCTCATTCAGCCGATCCCCGGTTTTTTTCCAGCTTTCAAGCCCCCTTTTCAGCTTCTCTTCTTTCTCTTTGTGGTGTTTCTGTATTTCATCTACTTTTTTTCTCTCCGCTTCCAGACCTGCGACGGAGTTACTGAATTCCTCATCCAATCTGGCGATTTTCTCAGGAAGTTCCTTTTTTTTCAGATTTATCCTGGCCAATGTCAGATCCAGTCTTTGCAACTCAATTAAAAATGATAACTGCTCTTTCAAATATCTACACCTTTCATTTAAAAGAATTCACCTGAGCAGATCACAAAAAAAAATGCACCAACCGGAGGTGCATTTTTTCTGAGGGAAGCTCGTTCTTCCGTAATTACATGTAAACAGGCTTGATGTTTTATCGCCATAACGCATGAGAAACATTCAAGTCACTCCTCTTTCCATCACAATATATCGCCTCCTGATGATATGTGGTGGGCCCACCTGGGCTCGAACCAGGGACCTACCGGTTATGAGCCGGTGGCTCTACCAATTGAGCTATGGGCCCCCTCACGAACTGACCCTTTCTGAAGGGCACATACATTAGCTTTTAATTACTATACTCATTCACAATTCTTGTCAATATTTATTTCACCAGAGGCTTGAAGACCCTTCGCCTCGACGGATTTCTCAGTTTCCTCACCGTGTTCGCCTCTACCTGTCTGGTTCGTTCCCTGTTGATATCCAGATCCTTCGAACTTTCCGTTGAATAATCCATTCTTTCACTGATACCAAAACGCATCCGGAGGACCTTCTCTTCTCTCGGCGTCAGGGTGGATAATATCTTCCTGGTCTGCTCCGCAAGATTCATACTGATCGTCGCTTCCGAAGGGGACATGATTTTCTTATCCACAATGAAATCACCGAGGTGACTATCTTCCTCCTCGCCGATCGGCGTCTCCAGGGAAATGGGCTCTTTGGCAATCTTCAGGACTTTCCTTACCTTTTCCAGGGGATATTCCATCTTGTTGGCAATTTCTTCCGGATTGGGCTCCCTGCCCAGTTCCTGTACCAGATAGCGGGATGTCCGGATCAGTTTATTGATGGTTTCAATCATGTGCACGGGAATCCTTATGGTCCTCGCCTGATCTGCTATTGCCCTGGTTATGGCCTGCCGGATCCACCAGGTGGCATACGTAGAGAACTTATACCCCCGCTGGTATTCAAATTTATCAACAGCCTTCATTAATCCGATGTTTCCTTCCTGGATCAGATCCAGAAACTGCAACCCTCTGCTCGTATATTTCTTGGCGATACTGACGACCAGCCTCAAATTGGCTTCCACCAGTTTTCTCTTTGCCTTTTCGGCCTTTCTTTCCCCTTTCCCGATTGTAATAACCACTTTCTTAAGAGCAGCATGGGGAAGTACTGTTTCTTGCGTCATATTTGCAATATTCTTTTTTGCTTCCCTGACAGCGGTTTCACATGCTTTGAGCTTGGCAACGGAAACCCCCAACTCCTTGGCAATCACCTTTTCTTTTTTGGGCCACTTTTTCATACGTGCCCAGGCATCTTCCATTTCCTTCAGGGCCAAACCTGTCTCCTCTTTGCAGCGACGGATTTCCCTCTCCGCTTTTTCTCCTTCGGCGACATAGTCCTTCAGCCTTGCAACTATTTTCTCGATCTGTCTCTTGCTGAACTTGATTTTTCTGCAAAGCTGAATGATGCTTTTTGCATTCTTCGCCAATTCCATCCTGATGGCATTTTTCTGAGTCTGATCAATCTTTTTTGCCTTGAGCTTCAGCTTGAGGACATCATTTTTCTTTTCCAGGGCGGTGATCTTGTCAATCAGCTTTAACACCCTCTCACGATGCATGTCTTCTTCAACGAAACCTTCCTCATCCTCAAGATTTGCCACGATACTCTTGATGCGGAACTCGCCACTCCTGAGTTTGATACCGATATCCACAACACTCTTGACAGAAACCGCGACCCCAAAGATGGAGTCCATGACTTCCTTTTCCCCCTCTTCGATTATTTTCGCGATTTCAACTTCGCCTTCCCGGCTCAGCAACGAAACAAGGCCCATCTCGCGCAGATACATCTTGACAGGGTCACCCGTTTTCCCCACTGTAGTCATGAGGTCAAGAATGTCTTCTTCCTTTGTACCGATCCTTTCATCCGTTACTTTCTTAACAACAAGTTTTTCACCCTTGTCCGTATCTATTATATCGATATTCTTTTCACCAAAGAGCATGATGATATCATCGATCTGATCAGAAGATACGATGTCGGACGGCAGCAGATCATTCACATCCTCGTACGTCAGAAAACCCTTTGATTCACCAAGCGATATCAACTTTTTAAATTCATCGGATTCTATTTCTTTTCCCATATCGGTTTCTCCCCGGTGTTGTTATCTAATAAAGCGTGTCTTCTTAATCCGTTTAAGATGATAACGCCTCTTTTTCCCTCCGCAATCTCTGTATTTCTGACATAAGGCTATTACACAATTCGTGATCACCCATTTCCTGGGCCTTAGCAAGCTTCACTCTCAAAACCTTATGTTTCTCCCCGTATCCTTTCCGCTTTATTTGCCTGATTGTATCAGCGAGGATACGTTCAGCCATCTTTTCATCAAATGGAACCTCATCAACCATTTTTTTCAGCAGTTTTTCTCTGATCATCCCGTTTCCCAGACGGTCGATGAGCATTGAGGAATCAAAACCGCCTGACCCCACCCTGTCGAAGGATTCCCTCAAAACCTCTGCAAATTTCCCTAAATCGGCATTCGCCAGATAATGGAGAATATCGGCATGAACAATTCCCGGAATCATGCCGGGATATTCAAGCATGATATGAATAAGACTCAACTCCACCTGATCAATGTCTATATCCGGTTCTCTTGACGCAGATGCCGCCTTTCCCGTAGACCCCTTTAATGTACGATTGACTTCTTTTGCTAAAAGTTCCTGATTTAAGCCTACCTTCTCCGACACCCTTTTGATAAACAGGTCTCTCTCACTTTCATTGCCAATATGAATAATAAAAGAGACCGCTTCTCTCAGAGCATCTCGCTTTTCCTCATGGGTACCGACCTTCCCAATCACCATTTCTATATAATAGTCAACCATGGATTGGGCGTCGGTGACGACCTTCTCAAAGGGCTCCTTCCCGAATGTCCTGACATATTGATCAGGATCATAGCCATCAGGGAGCACGACGACCTTCGCATGGACGTTCCCGGCCAGGAACAACCCGAGACTCCGCGCAAGGGCCCTCTTCCCCGCTTCATCGGGATCAAATACGGCAATGACCTGTCCCGTATACCGTCGGATCAGATCGACATGCTCTTTTGTCAGGGCTGTTCCGAGGGTAGCCACAACATTGGTCACCCCGGCATTCCAGAGTGACAGGAGGTCAAAATATCCTTCAACCAGGATCGCATAGCCTTTTTGACGGATATCTTCTTTGGTCCGGTTCAGCCCATAGAGGCATCTCCCCTTGACATATACCGGGGATTCGGGAGAATTCAGATATTTCGGTTCTCCATCCCCCATGACCCGTCCGCCGAAGGCGATGACATGCCCACCGATATCTTCGATGGCAAACATTAATCTTCCCCGGAAGCGGTCGTAAAAGGCATCTTTTTCGTTCGTTTTTGGAACGATCAGACCCGCCTGTTCGGCAAGTCTTAAAGGAACCTTTCCCTTTTCAAAAAAATCCCTGAGATGTCTCCAGCCGTCCGGGGCACATCCGAGACGAAATTCCCTGACGATGGATTCCGGAATTCCTCTCCTTTCGACATATTCCCTTGCCTCCTTGCCCGCCGGGGAAAACAGATTTTTGGAAAAATACTGCGCCGCCATCTGATTAACACGGTTGATCTGTTCTTTGAGGCTGGATCGCTCCTTCTCTTCACGGGTCATGACCCCCTCCGGGATGACGATCCCCGTTTTACTTGCAAGATATCGGACTGCTTCAGGAAAAGACTGATGGTTAACCTTCATCAAAAAAGAAATGGCATTCCCTCCCTCACCGCATCCAAAGCAGTAGAATATCTGTTTGTCACGGTTTACTGTAAAAGAAGGGGTTTTTTCCTTGTGAAAAGGGCAAAGCCCTACAAAATTTCTCCCTGTTTTTTTTAGGGTTATATATTCTGAAATCAGATCAACAATATCAGCCCTGTCTTTTATTTCTTCAACTTTGCTTCCGGGAATGCGACCCTTCAATATTTTCCTCCCCGTGTTGACAGGAATGAAGCATGATGTTCGACTAAACTAACAGATTCTCAGGCGGACAATCTTGCCTTGACTTTATCTCCCACAAGTTTTCCGTCCGCTCTTCCCGTCAATTTGGGCATCAGAACCTTCATGACCTTACCCATATCCTTTATGCTGACGGCGCCGACTTCCCTAACAGCGTTTTCTATTTCTTTTGCAATGTCCTCTTCCGACATCTGTTCAGGCATGAACGACTGGATGATTCCGAGTTCTCCCTCTTCCTTTTCCACCAGGTCCATTCTTCGGCCCTGCCTGAATTGTTCGATGGAATCTCTTCTCTGTTTGACCATGGCCGATAACAGTTGCAGGCATTCATCGTCATTCAAAGGCCTTTTCAAATCTATTTCCCTGTTATGCAGGCCTGTCTTGATCAGACGGACTACCGACAGGCGCAATTTATCTTTCCCTTTGGCTGCCAGAACCATTTCCGTATTGATTTTATCGTAGAGTCCCATAATGCCGTCATCCTCTTTTTTCAAGCCAATTCATCCTTCAATTTCTTTCCACCCAGAACATGAATGTGAAGGTGAAAAATCACCTGTCCCCCTTCCTCATTGCAGTTTATCACAACGCGAAAGCCTTTCTTCGCAATACCCTTGATCATTGCGATCTCCTGCGCGGCTTTTGTCAGCAGATTCATGATAGGAGCCGTATCGGTATCGACATCTAAAAGGGTTGAAATGTGCTGTTTTGGAATGACGATCACATGAACGGGAGCCATGGGATGGATATCATCAAAGGCCAGGACGTTGTCGTCTTCGTAAACCTTGCGGCTCGGAATCCTGCCCTCTGCGATTTTACAAAATATACAATCTTCCATGATATCGCCCTCCCCTAAATAAATATCTAAACCTTCAAAACATTCATCTTCACTGTCATCGTTATGAAAATAAAACCTTTATTGTCATTCCGGACCTGATCCGGAATCCAGTATTATCAAAGGCTTCATGGATTCCCGCCTTCGCGGGAATGACAGGGTGTGGGGATTCCTGCCGGAGCCTGCCCTCGAAAGTACTTGTCGGGGGCAGGAATGACTTTCGTACTGATTTCAGCCGAAATTCCAGGTCTCATATCCTCTTTTGTGGTTGAACCTTATTAGCCCTGCTTATGGCATCCGGCAACGATATGGCGCCCGTGTAAAGCGCTTTTCCGATAATCACACCGGTTACCCCGGACGTTTCGATATCAAGGAGTTTTTCAATGTCTGATATACCTGAAACGCCTCCCGATGCAATCACGGGGACATCGACAGCTTCCGCGAGAGACTTTGTGGCTTCAACATTAACCCCCGTTTCCATTCCATCCCTCACGATATCCGTATATACGATAGCGGCAAGACCATGTCCCTCATAACTCTTTGCCGTCTCCGCCGCTGATACCGATGTCTGTTCCGTCCACCCCTGAACTGCTATCTTGCCATTATTTGCATCAATGCCGAGAATGATTCTCCCTCTGAACATCCTGCAAGCATCTGCAACAAAGTTCCTGTCCTTCAGGGCCATCGTGCCGAGAATAACCCACTGAACACCCATCTCAAGATAGGCCTCGATGGTTTTCATTTCCCTGATGCCCCCACCCACCTGGACTGGTGCGTCGGCGGCAGTCACAATGCTCCGGATGACCTCCCTGTTTCGGGGAACACCGGCAAGCGATCCATCAAGATCTACAACGTGAATGCGCTCCGCCCCCTGTTCCCGCCAGCTTCTGGCAACCTCAGCGGGCTTTTCCGAATACACCGTTACCCGTTTGAAATTTCCCTGAAGAAGACGAACGCACAAGCCATCTTTTAAATCGATAGCAGGTATGATGACCATGATAACCTTTATTTAAAACCGGGGAAGTTTTCCAGGAGTGCATCGATTCCCTCGGTCGCCAGTTCTGTTGCCGTTACCCACTGTCCCCGGCCTTTGAAGAAAGACGTGACTTGAAGAATATTTTCCATCAGTGTTTTTTGAGTTTTATCAAAAATTCCCTTCCAGACGATAACCCCATCGCTTACTCTTACGAGGTGAATTTCAAAAGCGACTGATGCGGGTTTCTCGGCAGAGTAGGGGTATCCCTTTCTCTCCCTGTAGCGATGGACATAACCGACGATAATGCCTTCCGCTTCCAGTTCATTGCCAACCTTCTTTAAAATCTCCGGCAGCGACGCCTTCAGAGACTCCGCAGAAACCCGATCAAAGACAGCGCCGCATCGGTCCGGGGGAATGACTTGAATGCTTTTTTGAGACTTAAGCCGCTCAAAAAAGATATCCTCTATACCCTTTTCCACATCCTGCGGCATTTTCTCGGTTCTGAGGATTGATCCGCACAGAGGACAACGAACAGCCTTCGTGGAATCGTCTTCAGGACTTATCCGCTGAAAGGGAACAACGGCAATGCGATTAAACGAAACCTTCCCGTCCTTCTGCAGGTCCGTGGCAACGCCTTCTTTATAATGGCAGCTGGAAAAAACCGGCAGAAGTAGACACAGAAAAAAAATCAGGGATTTCTTTCGGATATTGCCACCTCCATAATGTGTTATTAACCGGTGATTACAGACTTCCCTTTGTGGATAAGACACCCTCGATACGGTCATGAATGGTCACGGCTCTTCTCAAGGCAAGGGCAAAGGCCTTAAAAATTGCCTCTGCGATGTGATGGTTATTCTTACCATATATGACGTTGATATGCAAGGTTATTCCGCTATGATCTGAAAATGACTTGAAAAATTCCTTCAACAGGGCAGGATCAAATTTCCCGATTTTCTTGTCTTTAAAATCCACATGGTATATGAGATAAGGTCTGCCCGAAATATCCATCACAACGCTGCACAAACTCTCATCCATGGGAACGTTGGCTGAACCATAACGGACAATCCCCCTTTTATCTCCAAGGGCTTCCTTAACGGCTTCACCCAGGCATATCCCGATATCCTCAACCAGATGATGATCGTCGATGTCCGTATCGCCCTTGCTTTTTATCACCAGATCCATGAGGCCATGACGGGAAAAAAGATTCAGCATATGATCAAGAAAAGTGACCGATGTGGCGATCTCCCCCTGTCCCGATCCATCAAGATCAACCTTCATATAGACGTCCGTTTCCGTGGTCTTCCGCTGTATTGTTGCGCTCCGGCCCATAATTGCACTACCTTTCAGATGACTTTGTTCAGGGGATATTCTATGATACCTTCCGCACCCGCTTCCTGAAGCAGGGGGATCAAATCCCGTACGACATTCCCGCTTACGATTGTCTCGACAGCTTACCATTCGTTCGAGTATAACCCGGATATCGTAGGCGCTTTCAGTGACGGCAGAAGAAGAACAACCCTGCCGAGATTCTCCTTGGACACATTCAGTTTCAACCCGACTTTCCCCATGGCCAGCAATGAACCATTCAGCAATGTCCTGATCTGCTCAATCTTCTTCCGCTTCCATGGATCTTCCCATGCATCGGGATTGGCGATCAATTTCGTATTGGTCTTCATCAGTTCATGAACAATCTTTAACTTGTTGGCCTTGAGCGTCCTTCCCGTTTCCGTCACCTCCACAATGGCATCCACGAGGCCTTCAACCACCTTCGCTTCCGTTGCACCCCAGGAGAATTCAACATGAACATTGATACTCCTCTCCTTGAAATACCTTTCCGTAAACCTGACCAGTTCCGTCGAAATTCTCTTCCCCTCCATATCCTCTATGGAACGGATGGGAGAATCCTCCCTCACGACCAGAACCCATCGCGCCTGTCTGGCCGATGCCTTAGAATAGATCAGATCCTGCACCTCAACCACCTGTGAATCATTCTCAATAATCCAGTCCTTTCCCGTCAGGCCCAGATCAAGCGTCCCATCCTCCACGTATCTCGCCATCTCCTGCGCCCGTACCAGGGTACAGGAGATTTCCTCATCATCTATATCGGGAAAATAGCTTCTTTCATCATATGAAATACGCCAGCCGGCCATTTTAAAAAGGTCAACCGTCTTGGCCTCCAGGCTTCCCTTCGGTATTCCAAGTTTCAATTTACTCATTTATAAACATCCTCCGGTTTAAATACGAGTTCTCCGACGATCTCTGTTTTTTCGTTGACGACCCTTCTATAGAAACACGACCGGTACCCGGTATGACATGCGGCGCCGCCTACCTGTTGAACTTTCAGAACAAGGGTGTCTGCGTCGCAGTCAATCAGAATTTCCCTGACGAGCTGGACATGACCGGACGTTTCACCCTTAACCCACAGTTCATTTCTCGACCGGCTCCAATACGTGGCCTTTCCCGTCTCCTGTGTTTTCAACCAAGCCTCACGATTCATATAAGCCAGCATCAGCACTTCTTTTGTTTCATCATCCTGAACAATGACCGGAATCAGACCATTGCTTTTATCAAAATCGATTTCTATCACCGTTTCTCTCCCCGCAAAGCTTATAAATGTGACTTATAATTGTAAGGCTTTTGTATCGTTATGACGAAAACAGCCGTTGAAAGGTCTTTCCCGTCCTTTGTCATCTTGCATCCCTGATAGAAATATATTATAATTTGAATATATCTCATTGAAAGGTTTACATAACTTTGCATCATTAATGTAAGAATTTATTTTAATCAAGCATTATTTTTTTTATTCATTTCTTTGTCGTTATGGATCATCCTTCTCCTTGACACAAAACGGTATTTTCCCTATACTTACCCCTCAGGGATGAGTTGAAGCTCCGACCGGGAAACGAGGCTTCCAGGCAAGAAAGATCCTTTTCGGGGCGGGGCATGAGGAAGGTGTTCCCGGTCATGATGTAAAATACAAGGGGGAAACGTTATGTCACTACTTGTTGGAGGCGCTGTTTCGGCGGTTCTTGGACTCATCGGTTTCTTTTTCTGGTGGGCTGATTTTATGACGATTTTAAAAGGGGGAATTCCCATCCTGCTTTTCTTAGGCGGCATACTGGCTGTTTATATCGGCGTTGATGAGATTCAGGACAAACTCCTGGAAGAACGTCATAAGCAGGAAGAAAGCCTTGCCAAGGCCCGGGAAGAAATCGAAATGGTCAGAGCAAAGGCGGAGCAGTATAAGGAAGAACTCGACAAAATGAAGGAAGAAAAGAAAAAGGAATCATAATAAAACTTGACAGGGTCGGAAAAATAAAATAAGACGCCTGCTAAAATCAGAAGGGACGAAAGCAATTGAATTCTTTAAACATCACATACCCATATACCCTTCCTCTGTTGAGAAATTGTCCCCCTTCTAAAACCTATATGTATTAATGCCTGCTGTTCGGCTTTAAATCAAACCGGGCATGCAGGCCATCCCAGCATTACCAGAATTCATTCCTAATTCA
>JAPLJQ010000570.1 GCA_026388495.1 Deltaproteobacteria bacterium
GCTGTCATCCACACCCTCCCGGCTCTCGCCGCACTCAGAAAGCTTTATCCCGGCGCCCATATCACCTGGGTCGTCGAAGAGGCCTCATCCGACCTCGTCATGGACCATCCGTATCTCGACCACGTGATTGTTTCCCATAGAAAGCAATGGATGGACGACCTCAGTCATGGCCGGATCGGCGCGTCTTTTCGTGATATGAACGCTTTCATGCGTGATCTGAGATCACGGTCTTATGATCTGGTGATCGATTTCCACGGACTTTTTAAAAGCGCCGTTCTCGTCTGGCTGAGCGGTGGCACCAGGAAACTGGGTTTCGATAGCATGCAGGAAGGGAGCGGGCTATTTTACAACGAAAAGATCCCGGAAGATATGGGAAAACATGCCGTGGATCGATATCTTGATTTTCTGGCCTACCTGGTGGCCAAAAGCGGTAAGGCAGATAGAGAGAACACTCCGGAGTTTCTCATTCCTTCCGACGATCGAAACATCCAGAAAGTATCCGCACTGCTGAGTAAAAGTCATCTTGACATCGATGAGCCCTTTGTGGCCATAAGTCCTGTAGCTTTATGGGATACCAAGCTCTGGCGGGAAGACAGGTTCGCCATGCTGGCAGACAGGATCGCCGGCGAAATGAATATTCCTGTTGTTATAACGGGCAGCGTCCATGAAAAACCCTATGCTGAATTGATTATCAAGGAAGTTAAAACAGCAAAGGTCGTTGATCTGGCCGGACAGACGACCTTAAAGGATCTGGCATGTCTTTACCGGCAAGCCGCCGTAGTCGTGACCACCGACTCAGGACCGATGCATATCGCCGCCGCCGTCGGCACACCCGTCGTAGCCCTTTTCGGGCCCACGGATCCCCGGCGGACGGGGCCTTATGGGCGCGGTCACACGGTCATCAGCAAGACGCTGCCGTGCAGCCCCTGCTTCTTGAAGCAGTGCCGTACGAGGGAATGCATGGAGGGGATTGCCGTGGAAGAGGTTTTGGAAAGGGTTAAGGAAAAACTGGGAAAAAAGACTGAAACTGCTTAGGCGGGAAAGAAAGAGGAAAAACTATGACAATAAGCAAAGAACTGCTGGATATTCTGGCTTGCCCAAAATGCAAGGGGGATATATACCTCAATGAAACGCAAGCTGGATTGATCTGCGATAACTGTAAACTTTTATACGAAATTAAAGACGATATTCCCATCATGTTGATTGAAGAGGCGAAAAAGCTACCGTAATCTTTTCTTCAATTCCTTACGAATAAGAATAAATAAAGTAGCCTGCCTCCTTTATTCAAGGACGCTGTTTACCTCTTGTGGCGTATATTCGGGAACAATCTCCTGAAGTTTCTTTTTTATGGCCTGAGAATCATGACAATTTGCCGCATTATACAGGTGTTGCAGTTCAGAATTCAGCCACTCCCGCAACTGCGCAGGACTCTTTAACCCGTCCGGGAAATTGTCGGGACATGACCTGAATTCGCCAGAATTCGGGATCGTGTCCCCACAATTTCCTAAAGAGCGCCACATTCCTGCATCTCTCTGATCGTCTCTTCCCAACCAGTCTTCAAATCATGCTGGGTTTGTCTAGTGTCGCGTAAGTCATGGCTGTTCATCCTTCATCACTTTCCAATGCCCGCCCTTATCTGGTCCAACACGGCTAAGCCTGCGTTCCTGTTTCAGCTTCTTGACTATTTTCTCGACACCGGCACGACTCAGTCCAAGAGAATCCATCATTTCCTGAGTGGTTACAGTCGGTTTCTGCCGAATCATCTTCAGTATTTTCTCCCTACTTTTCTCCCTACTTTTCTCCTCACTTTTCTCCCCACCCTTCCCCAAGCTCTTCACCTCAGTTCCGGCCGGAAGCGGGATGACACTGATAAAGGGGTTTCCTTCAACAAACTGGGCCTTGGCGCCCTTGGCGTACAAGGGAAGATACTTGCTTACGTTCAAGACACCCGACCCGAGTTCCTCGCCACGGCCCATCTGCATGAAGAACTTGGAAAGCGTCGGATTCTTGGAATATGGAGTGAAGTGCTCCGGCGCGATGGGGCCTTGGCCGTGAGGATGCGCGGCGTTTGTTGTCTCGACACGATCACGGTAGATGATCAAAGTGGCCGGACGCGCATCCGTGTATTCCCGGTGCACCAGCA
>JAPLJQ010000165.1 GCA_026388495.1 Deltaproteobacteria bacterium
AGGATATGCCGCAGATCCTCGCAGCGCATGGCGCTCCGTACGTTGCGACGGCATCGATTGCCTACCCGATGGACCTGATGCAGAAAGTGGAAAAGGCGATCAATACACCGGGCCCGTGCTATGTGCAGGTCCATGCCCCGTGCTGCACCGGCTGGGGTTTTGAAGGGGAGCAGACGGTTGCGATTGCGAAACTCGCGATCGAGACCGGTCTCTGGGTGAATTACGAGATGATCGATGGCAAGGTGGCAAAAGTAAAGAAGGTTGTCCGTAAGCCGGTCGAGGAGTACCTGAAAACCCAGAAGAGGTTCCGCCACCTGTTCAAGCCGAAACGACAGGATGCGGAGATAGCGGCGATACAGGCAATTGCCGACAAGAACGCAGAGAAATATGGCATCGACATTAAACTGAAGAAAGAATAAATCCTTTTTTTATCCCCCGTTCAGCATTTGACCGGACTGGTATCGTGGGTATAAGACGCTGGTATTTCATCATCCACGACAATTTTAATAGTATACAGTTTGACATTAGTAAGTTATCGGGCTCGTGGTCTAGCGGTATGACGTCGCCCTTACACGGCGGAGGTCGCCGGTTCGAATCCGGCCGGGCCCATCGGTTTTATTGACGGTTTTTAAGGGATGCTGATCGTCAGCTAAATACTCCTCATGGGTTTTTGATAGCAGGGTACCAGAGATTTTGAGTTTGCCCCTGACTTTGATGTGCTCACTCCCACAATCAGGACAAGATCGGGCAGCTCGAATCCCCCGTTCAAATTACCGTAAATTTTGTGCACTCACTTGAACAATTTTGTCTGTTTTCCCAAAGACGACGGAGAGGAACTACAGGATTCCATAATCTTCTCCAGAGCGAGATCCCGTTGATGCCGTGCCTCGTTGTTACCCGGAGTAATGGTAAGAACTTTATCAAAAACCCGAATTGCCTCGGCGTATTTTCCGAGATGTATGAGGGCAATTCCCTTGTTGTACCATGCCTCTGCAAATCCAGGGTCGATGTCCGCTGCCTGGGCGAATGCGTTGCGAGCGTCCTGGTATCTGCCCATTTTGAAAAGGAGTATCCCCTGATTATACCACACATTCGCGTTATTGGCGTCGAGTTTGATTGCCTTGTGTACGAGTTCGAGTGCCTTCTCGTATTGCCCGGACCCGGCGAGTTCGAGCGCCATATCTGACAACTCCCGGATATCTGGCATGGTACGGAAGTGTCGTGGTTGAAAATGATGAAGGTTGTGATGGGGGTGGGGGATGGTCGAAGGATTGGGGAGAGAGGGTAGGTAAATTCTCTGATCTCCTGACTATGGGGCAGGAGATCAACAGAGAATCAGGTTAGAAACACAATGATAATTAGGTCTTAAGTAAATATTCGGGTAATTATTAATTTGAAATGGATTTTGATTTGAATTCCATGACTGATAAATATGGATGCATCTCAATTCGATACAAAAAATTTGAAAATATTCAATGATAACGCCATTGATGATGCAACATCTTTTAATTTTGATTCATATGTCAAATCAATTAAAAAAATAATTCTACATCCGGAAAACACTACACCATTTTCGATTTGTATTAACGGAAAATGGGGATCGGGAAAAACGTCCTTAATGAAAACACTGAGACAAGAGTTGAATCCCGATCCTCAACCTTATGAGAGAAAAGTTCGGACGGTTTGGTTTAATGCATGGAAATATTCCAATACAGATAACCTGCTCGCAGCGTTGGCAAGTGAAATTTATGGAGAAATGGTAAATCCCCCAATTAAAGTAAAAAAAGGATTGGGAGACAAAATTAGAAGGTTGTATTTCCGAATTATCGAAAATGCCGATATCCCTCAGCAAATAACTGATCTGGCAAAAATATTATCTCTGGGAAATTCACCGGATTTTTCAAAATGGCAAACAATTCCCGAGTATAAAAAATATTTACCCTATTATGTTCATTTTCAACAGTTCCTTGAAAGAGTACTCGCCTATTTTGTGCTTAGTGATATGGGGGGAGAATATAATGATAAAAAGGGGGTTTTGGTGATTTTTATCGACGATTTAGATCGTTGCCCTCCCAACAATATTACGACATTATTAGAATCGGTAAATTTGTTTTTCGATCAGA
>JAPLJQ010000218.1 GCA_026388495.1 Deltaproteobacteria bacterium
CCGAAAACGAAGGACATTCCCGTGTTGTTTATCACGGCCATTGCTTCGAGGCGGGAAGTTCAGTCCCAGGAGGGGATCATCGGAGGGCGGCAGTTCATTGCCAAACCCGTCACCCCCGAAGAAATCATGGCTAAAATAAACAGTGTCCTGGAACGCAGCAAATAGGAACGTTCCCTCACAGATAAAACATTTAACTCCAGAATCAGAACATCCCGGAGCAATTGACACCGGAAAAGAAAAAATCATTAAGGCGGGATAAATTTTAAGGGGTTAACGAATTTCGCTAACCCCTTAATTTGATTGGTGAGCCCTGCCGGGATCGAACCGGCAACCTACTGATTAAGAGTCAGTTGCTCTACCTGCTGAGCTAAGGGCCCTCAATAATCTGGCACGCCCGGTAGGATTCGAACCTACGACCATCAGATTCGAAGTCTGCCACTCTATCCAGCTGAGCTACGGGCGCATTTAAAAGAACTATCTATTTAAATGGGGTGAGTGAAGGGGCTTGAACCCTCGACCTCCGGGGCCACAACCCGGCACTCTAACCAACTGAGCTACACCCACCATTCATATTATATCTGGTACGCCTGCAGGGATTCGAACCCGGGACCTACGGATTAGAAGTCCGTTGCTCTATCCAGCTGAGCTACAGGCGCTTATCAATCGTGTATCCTCAAAAAGAAAATGGCTAATAACCCCTTTAGAATGTTTTGTCAAGATGAAATGCACACACGAAAAGTCATCTCATTCATTATCTGACATAACCGGCTATTCCATCAAAACGATAACCTTTTTTCAGATGGCCTTCCCCATTCGGATCGGTTGTATAAAAGTGACCGCCAGAAGGGGGGTTAAACCATCGGTATAACGCCCTGGTATTTGTAAGTCTTGAGGTGCCGATATGGCCGATAGTGCCTTCAAAAGTATAGCCTTTAAGGGATTTTCCCTCACCGTGTCGATCATAGGAGTAGAAATGGATTTTTTTCCCGGGATGGTACCACCGGTAGAAAGCCGTTGTCCCCGGCGCACCGGGACTGAAAAGCCTGAAGGCTATCCCCTGCTTTCTGTATCCCCTGGCATAAATGACTTTTGTATCTTCCTGAGGATTTGACGTATACAAATAGTCGGCGCCCTGAACATAACGATAAACATCTAATATTTTAGGGACGTTGTCTCCTGATACTTCAAGTGAAACTTCAATGACGGACTGACCGCCATTCGATTCAAATACGAGATTTTCTCCATAATATCCGAGATTGGACTGATGGGCCTTGACCGTGACATTCACAAAATCCGTTTCCCGGTTTGTCGTACCGGAATCTGGGAAGATGCTGATCCATCCGGGATTTCCCTTCATCACATCCTTTCCATAAATCCTGACGCCTTCAATCATTACGTGTGCCCCTTCCCTGCCGACTATGGTCAGTGTATAAGGACCATTTGCAAGCCCTTCAGCAACCACGCATTCTGCCCGCTCTTTATGCCCGGCATGGCAATCCTGATTATTATTCCTGTGACTTTCGTCTATATATGCCATCAGATCGCCCCCGTCGGGTTCTACAGAAAAAAATACGGATATACCTGTTCCCCGGAATCGATACTTCAGGACATGACGGGCCGTAGGGCTTGAAGGATACCCATTGATTTCCGACCATGTACCGGAAATATCCATAACATCCTTCACGTTTGAGGGTGGCACATAGAGGCCGCTCCCGGTTACGTCCTCATTCAAAAAAGAGATATATCTTCCCGGCTTCGCGGTCATGCCCGTCTTCAGATCATTCTGGACAGATACGTTCCATTTGAGTGTGCTCGTCCCCCCGTTGGTGACTTTTACCCTCCTGGAAAGCTGGTCTCCGGGTTTGACGATTCCAAAATCCACCCTGGACGGTCCAACATGAATGATTGGCTCAGCTTCTGCGGAAACCAGTTTAAATCTTACAAAAATGGTCCTTGTCCCGCTGCTTGACACCAGTTTCAACATTTCTCTATGCGCACCGGCTGCCAGACGCTTACGATAACTTACAGGGCGATTGTTAGCTTCGAGAGTCATCTGAACAGGGTATGAATTTCGGACATTGACGGTCCCGTTATAAAGATCTTCTTTTAACGAACTGATGTGAATCCTAAGATTCTCCGGTTTATCCAGGAGGGACCCGGAGAGTTTTTGTACTTCCATCAGAGACCACCCCTCCGGACCGTTTACAGACCACTCCACGTTACCGGCGCCGTTATTCTTTTTGATGACAAAGGTACTTTTAGTGCCTTCAGAAGGGCCAATGTTACCAAAGTCTATTTCTCTCGGAGTGACCACGATGACGGGCCTGGCCGCGTTATCCCTGGTTGCCTGGGCGTAATTTGAGGAGATGCCATCCGAAGTCAATACAAGCAAAGCGACTTCGCATAGAAGTACTGCAACAAAGGAAAATAATGAGACGCTTCTATACCGGATAAACATATTGACTCCTCAAATCGACGGATTGTTAGCGCAAAGTGCAATATTTCGCAATGATTTTTATCAATCGAAAAGACTTGACACCCCTTTTACATCCGATTATACCTTGCCGTTATCTTACGCATTGCAAATAAACAAGAGGAATTAATGAACGACCATGATCTGAAATACTGGATTGCTCTTAAATCCATCGAGGGCGTCGGGAATGTGGGCTTCAAAAACCTGGTTGATGCCCTCGGCAGCCCCCGGGATGTGTTCAATGCATCCACTCAGACCCTTAAAGTGATTCCGGGAATCGGTCACAAAACAGCCGCCCATATAAAAGATTTCAACAATTGGCAGTTTGCAGACAAAGAATGTAAACTTGCTGAACAAATGAAGGTAATAATTGTATCATACCGGGACCCGTTATACCCGAAAAATCTCTTAAATATTTATGACTTCCCGGTTCTGTTATATGTAAAAGGCGTCCTTAAAGAAGATGATATTAATATTGCCGTGGTCGGTTCCAGAATGGCAAGCACATACGGCAAATTTTCCACAGAGAGGATCTGCCGGGAACTTGCGCTCAAAGGCATAACCATTGTAAGCGGCTTGGCCAGAGGCATCGATTCGGCGGCGCACAGGGGGGCTGTCGCCGGAAAAGGAAGAACCATAGCCGTTTTAGGATGCGGCCTCGACATTGTGTATCCCCCGGAAAACGAAAAGCTGTTCATGGAAATCGTTGAAAAGGGCGCCGTCATCACGGAATTTCCGTTTGGCGTCCCACCCAATGCTCCGAATTTCCCATCAAGAAACAGAATCATCAGCGGAATGTCGCTGGGCGTGGTAGTAGTGGAAGCGGGCGAAAAAAGCGGCTCCCTCATCACCGCCCGCATGGCCCTCGAACAGGGGCGCGAAGTATTTGCCGTGCCGGGAAGCATCGATTCCGCAGGATCGAGGGGAACGCATCTGCTGATCAAGCAAGGTGCGAAACTCATAGAAAGCGTCGATGATATTCTGGATGAAATCCTTCCTCAGATAGACGGGTATTTTCAAAAACCGGTACCGGGGGATAAGACCCCGCACCGGGAAATCGTTGATAAAGAAA
>JAPLJQ010000045.1 GCA_026388495.1 Deltaproteobacteria bacterium
CTGGATCGAGAGCTTCAACCTTTTCCCTCAATGGCTGGAACCCGTCATGAAAGGCAAAGAGATCGTAAGTAAAATGGCTATGGGAATCCCGGAACATGCGGTCCACCATCCCTTAAGCTTCGAGCTTATGATGGCTCTGGTCTCTGTTATTGTTGCCGTGATCGGCATTTTCATCGCCCATAAATTCTACGTGAAACAGCCGGAGCTTCCCGACCGCCTGACCCATGGCGGCTTTTTTCCGATGTACCGGTTGGTGCTGGATAAATACCGGATTGACGAGTTGTACGATTTCCTGTTTGTGAGACCCACCCTCTGGATGTGTGAAAAGGTGATGTGGAACGTCGTGGATACCAGGCTCATTGACGGCGCCGTCAATGGTATTGCCGACATCGCAAAGGGGTGGGGAAGCTGGACACAGCGCCTGCAGACGGGTTATGTGCAAAACTATGCCTTGATGATTCTGGTCGGTGTGATGCTGATCTTTTCGTATATCGTTTTTCTGTATTAATCGGAGCATACGCAACACTGAGCCTATAAGGAGCCGGATTGATGAGTAGTTATCTCTTGACCACTATTACTTTTTTGCCCATGATCGGGGTGCTGATTCTCCTGTTTATGAACAAGGAACAGGGGAAGTCGATGAAGCTTTTGACATTTGTAGTCACCCTGATTACCTTTCTGATATCCCTCCTGCTGCTCAAGGATTTTGATCTTGCCACCTCCAGCGTCCAGTTCGTGGAGAAATACCCATGGATCCCCGATTACGGCATCAATTACTTCGTGGGGATCGACGGCCTGACGCTTCTGCTCGTGCTGCTTACCACGTTTTTTACGCCCATCTGCGTGCTGGCCTGCTGGGAAGACATTCAGAAGCTTGTAAAAGAATTCATGATCTGCCTGCTGTTTTTGGAAACGGGCATGATCGGCGTGTTTGTATCCCTCGACGTGTTTCTCTTTTATGTCTTCTGGGAAGTCATGCTGATTCCCATGTATCTTCTCATCGGCATCTGGGGCAACCCCGCCCGCCGGATTTACGCGGCGGTCAAGTTCTTCATATTCACGATGTTCGGTAGCGTCCTCATGCTGGTCTCCATCCTCTACCTCTATTTTTATCACTATGCGGCCACCGGGGTCTATTCTTTCAACATCTTTGATCTGTACAACACGGTCATGCCGCGCTCCACGCAATTGTGGCTGTTTCTCGGGTTTTCCCTGGCCTTCGCCATCAAGGTGCCCATGTTCCCCTTCCACACATGGTTGCCGGACGCTCACACGGAGGCGCCTACGGTGGGAAGCGTTCTGCTGGCGGCGGTGCTTCTGAAGATGGGTACGTACGGTTTCCTGCGTTTCAGTCTGCCCCTGTTCCCCAATGCCGCCATAGATTACGGTGTATGGCTGTTCATGACCCTGGCCCTGATCGGGATCATTTACGGCGCGTGGGTCTGCATTGTGCAGAAAGACCTGAAACGCCTGGTCGCCTTTTCCAGCGTAAGCCACCTCGGGTTTGTCGTGCTGGGCATTTTTGCATTCAATGCCATCGCCATGGAAGGCGCCATTCTGCAAATGATTAACCACGGCCTTTCAACGGGCGCCCTCTTCCTCATCGTAGGCATGATCTATGAGAGACGACATACCCGCATGATAGAAGAATTCGGCGGACTCGCCAAGGTGATGCCGGCGTTTGCGACAATCTTTTTAATCGTCACCCTGTCGTCCATCGGGCTGCCGGGATTGAACGGGTTTGTGGGCGAATTCCTGATTCTGGTGGGCACGTTCATGAATTACAAAATCTTCGCCATCCTGGGGGCCTCCGGCGTGATCTTCGCCGCCGTTTACATGCTCTGGATGTTCCAGCGGGTCATGTACGGCGAGGTGACCAACCCGAAGAACCAGGGGCTGAAGGATCTCTCGATACGTGAATGGGTGGTGCTTCTGCCTGTGGTGTTCTTTATTTTCTGGATCGGCATCTATCCCACACCGTTTCTGCGCACCACGGAAGCTTCGGTAAACAATCTTCTGCAGCAGATTGACAAGAAGTACGAACGGGTTGTAACGATGGAAAAGCAGGGCACGTTTAAACTGGCCCGAACGATACCGCCTGTGACGGAAAAACAATAACCTGCAATCGACTCTGGCGCACGAATATACATGGATTCAGATTAACGCATGCTTGGAGGAAATAAATAAATGGGTATCGTGATTCCTGCCATTAACTGGGCCAGCATCGCCCCGGAACTCGTCATCTTTTCCACGGCCATGGTCGTACTTTTGCTCGGGGCATTTTTTCCCAGATTATCCAACCGGTTCATTGCGGGAATAAGCTTTCTGGGTGTGTTCCTCGCCTTTGTGGCGACTGTTTTGTTATGGGGAAGTTCGGAGCTGGCTTTCAGCAACATGCTTGCCCTCGATAACTACGGACTATTTTTCAACTTTATTTTCCTCATTTGCGCCGCATTAACCATCCTGGCCTCCATCGACTACTTTGAAAAAACTTCTGAAAACATTGAGCATCCCGAGTATTACGGCCTTTTGTTATTTGCCTGCGTTGGCATGATGTTCATGGCGGCAGGGGCGGATTTGATCACCATATTCCTGGGACTGGAAACCATGTCCATTGCCATCTATATTCTGGCCGGATTCGTCAAGAACGACCTTAAAGGCAATGAGGCCGCCATCAAATACCTGCTGC
>JAPLJQ010000500.1 GCA_026388495.1 Deltaproteobacteria bacterium
AAACTCGACGGACGTTATAGAAAATGGTATTGTGTCCCCGAAAAAGTCTGAAAAGGAGAACCTATGACCCTCTTATCTTCATTGAAACGCAATCTGATTTTTCTTGCCGTCGCAATGTTCATCCTGTTTGTCGCCGCGATGCCTGTAACTGCGAAGGCGCCGGATGCCGGAGCAGGCGTGAAGAAGCTGGTGCTCCTGCACACATCAGACGAGCATTCATTCAACCTGGGCGTCGGACCCGAATCGGAGGACTATCCCCCTTCCGCCGTCCCGGGAGGCGTTGTGTACCTGAAGGGAGGGCTGGCAAGAAAATCAACGATTATCAAACAGTTGCGTACGGAGGCGATGGCCGGAAAAGCGGCGGTATTGACCTTGTCTTCCGGCGATAACCTGATGGGGGCTATGACGCCACGACCTTCGGTAACCACGATTTCGAGGTTGGCCCGCAGTTCCTCGGCAGGACTTTGGAGGCGGCGATCAAGAAGGGCAAGCTGCCGCCCATCGTGGCCACAAACGTCCATTTCAGCGGCGACACTAAAGCCCCGGACGCGCTGCTTGCTTCCTACATGGATGAAGGCGGCAAAGACCCCGTCAAGCCGATCCGCCGCTGGCTGGTCATCCAGACCGCCAACGGTCTTAAAGTCGGCATTGTGGGGGCGCTGGGCGCTTCCGCGGCGAACTACGCCCCCGGAAAGAGGCCTGTAACCTTCTCCCGCGGGCCCGGGAAGAACGACGCCGACTTCCAGGATAACCTTCAGGCCCTCTATCGGGAGCTTCAACCCGTCGTGGACCGTCTGCGCAACCGGGAGAAAGTGGATGTCGTCATCCTCCTGGCCCACGCCGGCATGGACACGGAAGACTGGAAGAGGGGCGAGAGTTACCAGATCGCCGAGAACGTGAGCGGGATCGACGTGATCCTGAGCGGTCACACACACCTGATGGTACCCTACGTCTCCGTAAGGACCAAAAAAACAGGCCGGGAGGTCATCATCACCGAGCCGGGCTGTTACAACCAGTATGTCAGCAAAATTGCCCTGACCGTCGACCGCCGCGGCAGGGTCCGCTTTGACAGCGCCAACAGCCTTGTCGTGCCGGTGACCAACGCCGTTTCCGCCGACCCGGCGATGGGGGGTATCGTCGATGCCGCCATCAGGCAGCTCGAAGACGTTGAGGATATCCCGGGAAGAGGATCGTACCTGAGCCGCGCCGTTGCCGACATTACGGGCAGGCCGGTAAAGCAGGACGGCAAACCGGGGAGCCTGTACTTTTATACCTTCTGCAAAACCCGCTTCGACGTTTTCCACGAACAGGTCCGTGCCGCCGAGTCCCCCATGATGCGCCTGGTGACAGACGCCCTGCTGGCGCAGGCGCGCCTTCAAAACCCTGCCGTCGAGATTTCTCTGACTGGCATCGGCTACGTCCGCGACGGCGTCTGGAAGGGGCAGAAGGGGCTCATCTCCCTGGCCGACATCTTCCGCAGCCTGCCTCTGGGCATCTCGCCGGGAGAGGGAACACTGGGGCATCCCCTGGCCCTGGTGGGGCTGAAGCGCGAGCATCTCAAGCTGCTCCTGGAGTACACGCCCTCCATGGCCTACGTAAGCGGCGCTTTTTCCGACATGTACACGACCCCGGCGGGGATCTGCATGGAGGTGGACACGGCGCGCAAGCCCATGGACCGGGTAACGAAGATTCGCTACGCAGCGCGAAACGACAATGACCGGTGCGACGGCGCCGTCATCTATGACGCCTCAGCGGGGGGGTGGCAATCCGGTATTGACGAGAAAAAAGTCTTTGCCGTGGCCCTGGACTACTACCACATCCTCTTCGGCTTCGGGGCGACGAACATTCCCCTTCTCCGGCCCGACGGGACTCCCGCCGCGAAGCCCGCCGACGTGATCCTCCGATGGCCGAGCGGCAACGACGTGAAGAGTTACCAGGCCCTGGCCGCCCACATCCAGGCGCTCTGCAGCGCCCCCGAAAGCCAGGGTTATCTGCCGGGACGGTATGCCGACCTGACGCCACGCCGCATCGCGTGCAGCGGCCCCCTGTGCGGCCAGGACATGAATCCAGCGACGCGGTACCGGTAGGGGACAATCTCTTTTATTTATCCAATCCCGAAGATTTTCGACCGGTAAACAATGAGGAAGCAAAGGCCAGAAGGCAGACGGCGCTGCCGACGATAAAGGCGACCCGGAAGGCGTTTGTCAGGAGACCGGCGATTGAAGCGGTCTGGTCAGGGGAAGCGTGTTTCAGGGAAACACCTTCGGGCAGGGCGTGGGAAAAAACGCTTTCGAAAAGACAGATGCCTAAAACCATGCTCACGTTTATGGCCGTCGTATAGACGCCCGAGGCGGCGCCCTGACTTTCACGAGGCGCCAGGCTCATGACGAGATGGTTGTTGGAGGGAAAGAAGAGGCTGTACGTTACGGCCAGGAGAATCAGGTAGATCACGGCGGGCGCCAGACCGGGCATGGAAAGGCTGAATGCAAAGACCAGGCAGGCGATAAGCCCCATGAACATGGCGGAGGCGCAGATGATGCGCGGGTTGATCCTGTCCGACAGGCGCCCCGAAAACGGCGCGATGGGCATATATACGAGGGAGTAAATCAGAATGACAAAACCGACCTTTTCCGTCTCAAGTCCCTTGACGAACTCCAGGTAGAAGGGCAGAAGAAAGTTCCCCCCCGCCAGAAGCATGACGGCCAGCAGAGTCGTCACGATGGCGAAGGCAAAGTCTCGGTTTTTGAAGAGTTTAAAATTAAGAATCGGATTGGCGCACGTCATCTCCCTGTAGATGAAGGCGCCCGACGTCAGCGTGGCAATCGCCAGCGCGGCCAGGATGACCGGCGAGTCCCATCCCCATTCATGGCCCATGCTCAAGCCGTAAACAAGGGTCGAAAGGGCGATGAAACTGAGGGCCGAGCCGATCACATCAAAATGCCGTTTCTCCCCGGTTGTTTCAGCGGGCTTCTCGTCCGGCAGGGCCTTCCGGGCAATCAGAACGGCGGCGACGCCCACGGGGATGTTGATGAGAAAGATCCACTGCCAGGAAAAAAATCCTGCAATGATCCCGCCAAGGGGGGCGCCCACCATGATGCCGAGGGAGTTTGCCAGGGAACACATCCCGAAGGCCCACCCGGTAATGGCCTCGGGCAGGAAATGGGAAATGACGGCAAAGGCGCCCGTCATCATCATGGCCCCGCCGATGCCCTGGATGCCCCGCGCCACATTCAGGATATAAACGTTGGGAGAAAGGCCGCAGAGCAGGGAACCTATGGTAAAGCAGACATAACCGGAAATAAAGATTTTCTTGAGGCCGACGCGGTCGCCCAGTTTCCCGAAGATAAGCATGCTGCCCGTCATGACAAGAAGATAAGACAGAACGACCCAGGATGCCTCGCTTGTTCCTACATGAAAATAGCGGGCGATCGCGGGCAGGGAGATATTGACGATATAGCCGTCCAGCCGCACCATGAAAACGGCGAAGGCAACACTAAACACGATCCAGCGGTAAGGTTTGCGGTCGATGGGGAAAGCGGTCGTATCTGACATGATTTTTTTATTTAGAAGGAAGGCAATCATATGTCAAGGTCTTCTTGATCCAATTTAGCCTTGACAAACGGATATGGTTATGGTTAATGAGTGCCCTTATTAACTTAACCGGGGACCAAAAATGAAAAAGAACCTGACAAATTTCAGCAATACGAAAAGGAAAAGAACCCACGGCTTTCTCGTCAGAATGTCCACCAGAGGAGGCAGGCTGGTCTTGAGCAGAAGGCGGGCCAAGGGCAGAAAACGGCTTGCCGTATAGCCTAAGAAAATTAGGAGGCCATGGAAAAACAATCCTTTGGCAGGCACGAAAAAATTTGTAAAAGAAGAGATTATTTGACCATATACGAGCAAGGGGTGCGGAGCTATTCAAGGCATTTCACCATCATTGCATGCCGGAATCAGGAGGGGAACAGCAGGCTGGGGATAACGGTTACAAAAAAGGTAGGGAATGCTGTTCAGAGAAACAGAATTAAACGTCTCTTAAGAGAGTTTTTCAGATTGAACAAGCCCGGGCTTTCGTCCTCACAGGATATCGTGATCATTGCAAAAAAAAATGCCCATGCCCTGACCTA
>JAPLJQ010000296.1 GCA_026388495.1 Deltaproteobacteria bacterium
GCGGGTCCTTGACGCCGTCGAAGCGAAGGAAGAAATTCTTGCCATCCAGCTCACGGAAAACCTCCAGCGGGAGAATCTCGATCCCATCGATGAGGCGAATGCCCTCTCTGCCTTCATGAAAGAAAAGCATCCCGCATTGGAAATAGACGGCATGATGAATGCTTTTGTTCAATACAACAGGGATCAAAGCAAGCTTGAAAAAACACTCTCTACCACTGTGGTAGGGATCGCGAATATATCAGGAAAATCAGTGACTTCACTCCATAGAGGCTTCTCCCTTCTGAAGCTCCCAGCGGAGATCAAGGCTGCCGTTAAAGATGGCACAATCGGTGTCTCCCAGGGTTACATTTTTGCCGCCAATCTGGACAACCCCGGCCTCATGGAAACCTTCAAGTCGATTCTCGAAAAGCCCGTTACCAACGCGTCACTGGAAAGCAAACTCGACTCTTTCACAAAGAAGAAGCGTGACCTGAGCGGCATGAAGTCAAAGCCTTTCGAGAAATTCTATCTGAGCATGAAGAGCGTCAAAACGCAGGTCAAAAAAAACAGCGCCCGCTTTCAGAAGAGCGACCTGGAAAAATTGCTGACGGAGCTGCATGCCCTTACGGCTCTGCTGGAACAAATCAAAGGAGGGGTTGCATCGCAGGATGTGTCTGTTCCTGCTGCGACAGATCCCAAAACGACGGCAGAGCCGGACGTGACCAGTAATACGGTGGCGCCTCCGGTCACGCCGGAGAAGATCAAAACGCCGTCCGGGTCGGTATCCGGTGCACTACCCTTCGATGGAGAACCGGACGAGGCCGGGGCAGAGACACGGGCCTCTGAGCCGCAGCCCGATGAATCGGAAAATGATCGGGAGACGGATGAAGGCGATGAACCTCCCCCCACGGCAGATCGCCGCCTTGCGTGAATCATGTCATTGCTTTTTTTCTTCCTTGATTTATTCGGGAGGATGTTATAAAAGGTAGATTCATTTTTTTATTACACAGGACTCCTTGTTCGAGCATACCGTTCGGACTTTAGAGCCGAGAGGAGAAAATCAAATTGAGAAGGTACGAGATTCTGTATATTGCCCATGCCGATTCATCCGATGATGAGCTGAACGAACACGTTGAGCGGTATAAAGCCATCATTACGAATTCAAAAGGCATCGTCGTAAAAATCGACAAATGGGGCATGCGAAAACTGGCTTACGAAATCAGGAAACAGACTAAAGGGATATATTTTCTGATGGATTTCGCAGGTGAAAGCACCACCGTCCCCGAACTGGAAAGAAACCTCAAGATTGATGACAGGATTCTTAAATTTCTGACTGTCCTGAAGGACAGTGAGGTCGATCCGCTGGAACTGGAAAAAGAAATAAAGGGCGAGGTTCCCCCTGAGTCTAAAATCACCTCGCCGATAGCGGACAGTCCGGAAACTTCTTCAGAAGCTGCTGCAACGGAACAGCCTGCTGAAGGAGAAAGCACCGGGGATACGAAGGAGGAGAAAGAATAAGCCATGGCTATACCACAAAGATCAAATTCGAGACCATCGAGACCTGATTCAAGGCCGCAGAAAAAGTTTTTTCACAGAAGAAAGTTTTGCAGATACTGTACGGATTCGGAGCTGAAAATAGAATATAAAGAACCTCACTCCCTCAGGGATTATGTCACGGAGAGAGGCAAAATCATGCCGAGAAGAATTACCGGTAACTGTGCAAAGCACCAGAGAGAGATTACCGTGGCCATCAAAAGAGCCCGGACCATAGCGCTATTGCCTTTCGTTGTTTCTGAATGGTAGTGTTTTTAAAAACTGATTGGGAATTTAGCCACATCGTTGGATTCGGGCGTTGAACAGAATACGGGATGCATTCTTCAGTAACTTCTTTTCGGGTGTCGCGGTATCGTCCCTGATCTTTCTAACGGTGGCGTTCGTTCCCTTTCTCGGATCCGTCGTTCTGATCCTCTCCCCTCTGCCGATTCTGTTCTATTATACCAGAAACGGCAGGGTGCGGGGATTGGCCGTTTTGATCGTGTCTTTGTGTGTGGTCGCTGCCATACTGAAATCCTCCGATTCAATGGCAAGCCTTCCCATTCTTGCCGTGTCCGGATGCATGGGGATGATTTTTTCAGAAGTCCTGAAAAAAAGTTATTCTATTGAAATCACGATTCTATTACCTGTTATCGCGCTTCTGATCGTGTGGTCTTCCTTCATTTTTTATCAAAGCACCGCCTCCGGAATCGCGCCGCTTTATTTGATCGAAAGCTACATAAACAGCAATATTCAGGAAAGTATTCAGTTCTATACAAAAATGGACGTCCCGGCTGAAACACTCAACCTGGTCAGAGACAATGCAAAACAGATCGCCGGAATATTTATAAATATTTTTCCAGCCATTGCCCTCATAAGCGCCACGTTTGCCGTGTGGCTGAACATCCTGTATGGGAAGGAGATATTTCTGAAAAACGCGCTGTCGTATCCTGATTTCGGCGACCTTTCCCAGTGGAAGGCCCCGGAAAAA
>JAPLJQ010000198.1 GCA_026388495.1 Deltaproteobacteria bacterium
GCGTTTCTTAGAATTGGTCTCTTTTTAGGCCTTGTAAACTGCGGAACTATTCTTTTCATTAGTTTGATCCATGGTGACATTGCTTCTTTGGGAACTCTTTTCAAATTTATCATGGGTATTACAGGAGGCATCATTTCTGGAATTATTATTGCCGGTATAACGCCCATTTTTGAGAATCTTTTTGACTATACAACGGATATTAAACTCCTGGAACTTGCCAACCTGAACCAACCAATATTTCAACAAATGATTATGGAAGCCCCGGGGACTTATCATCATAGCATTGTCGTCGCTTCCCTTGTGGAGGCTGCCGCTGAGACCATAGGAGCAAATTCACTTCTTGCCAAAGTGAGCGCCTATTACCATGACATCGGTAAAGTTAAAAAACCTCTTTATTTTATTGAAAACCAGAGAAACGGAGAAAACAAGCATGATCGCCTGTCACCCAAAATGAGCAGCCTCATCATTATCACGCACGTTAAAGAAGGGTTTGAACTGGCAGGTAAAATCAAACTGGGAAGACAGATCATGAATATTATAAGGGAGCACCACGGAACAAGCCTGGTCAGCTACTTTTATGAGAAGTCCAAAAAAGACAGGGACTCTTCAATAAGATCACTGCCTGAAAGCGATTTTCGATATCCCGGACCTAAACCGCAATGCAGGGAGGCCGGTCTTGTGCTTTTAGGAGATGTCATTGAGGCCTCATGCCGTACCCTGTCCAATCCAACCCCGTCCCGGATAAAAAACCTTGTTAGAGACCGTATTGAACGGGTTTTCATGGATGGTCAGCTCGATGAATGCGAATTAACCCTTCGGGACTTGAATAAAATCGGTGAGAGCTTCAACCGTATTCTCAACGGCATTTTCCATCACCGCATTGACTACCCCGAACCTGTTGTCCGAGAATTTACCACAATCAGGAAAGAAAATAATGGCGATACTGATCGAAAATCGGCAGAAAATAATAAACGTAAATCTACCGCGATTACGGCGGGATCTGAATAGAATCCTGAAATTTCTTGAATGCGAAGATAAAGAAATCAGCTTGCTTTTTGTCGATGACGATGCAATGCGGAAAATCAATAATGATTTTTTAGGAAGAGATTACCCCACTAACGTAATCGCCTTTTCCCTTACTGAAGGAGCCTTTGGTGATATCAATCCTCATGTTTTAGGTGATATCGTCATTTCCGTAGAAACCGCCCTCCGGGATGCCCAAGAAAATGAAATCCATTTCGATGATGAACTTGATTTCCTCGTGATTCACGGACTCCTCCATCTTCTTGATTATAATCACGAAAATACAACAGCAGAAGAAGCAGAGAAGATGAACTGCAAGGGACAGGACATCTTTTTCCAGTTAAATGGTTTTTCGATTGAATAACCAGATGACAAAGAAGGGAGTCATATTCCTGTTCACTGTATGTTGATTACCTGACCGGGCTTTATTCCGTCCTCTCGTGATAATTTATTCATCTCAAGGAGCTTATTAAGGCTTATCCTTTTCCCCTTTGCAATTTTCGCCAGGCTATCCCCCTTTTTCACGGTGTATGTTTTGGATTCAGCAGATACTGAATGGTCCGATTTGCCTTTATTCGTTTTTATTCTCGAAGATTTTGCTTGCTCTTTGACACTTTGCTTTTCATTTCCGTTGCCGCCGTTTCCAGTGCTGATCATAATGATCTGCCCGGGTTTGAGGGTTTTACTCTTTAGTTTATTCACTTTTCGGATTTCATGAACAGACGTATCGTAGCGTTTTGCAATAGTTGCAAGGGTATCACCTTTTTTAACCCTGTATTTGATGATTTCCTCGTTGATTTGTGTTTTACTGACGTCCGTAAGATTATTTGATTTCACTTTTGCATAACTGTGTCCTTCAACGGGAATGATCAATCGCTGACCTACCTTCATCCTTTTTTTGCCAGACAGATTATTATAACTCATGATCGCCCCAACAGACGTTCCGTACTTACGGGCAATGGATACAACCGTTTCTCCGCGTTTCGCTCTATGTTTGATAAATGCCTGGCGAGGTTTTTCCCATTGAGGAATTTCGTCAACGACCTTGACAAATTTTTCCACCGTCTCTTTAGGAACTTTCAGATTGTATTCCTTGTCCGGTGTGATCCTTTGCCTCAGTTCCGAATTCAGTGTGTTCAATTTATCTTCTGATGTGCCGATGCGAGGCGCTATATCCTGCAGTCTCATTGACTTGGTTGTTTTTACGAGTTCATACGAATATGGCTGATCTAAAAATTCCTCTAAATCCATATGATATTTTTTCGGGTCTTTAATGATCAACAGGGTCGCCATAAATCGTGGAACATAACGAGCCGTTTCATGGGGAAGCTGATGATAGAGGTCCCAGAACCGGTCTAAGTAATTGATATGCTGCCTGGATATGACCTTGAGCACACGCCCCTCTCCACAATTGTATGCCGCAAGCACGGTTAACCAGTCTCCAAACATTCCGTGAAGGTCCCTAAGGTAATCGATGGCAGCTCTTGTTGATTTTTCGACATTCAAACGTTCATCAACCCACTCATCCCTGTTCAGACCATATTTATAACCCGTAGAAGGGATAAATTGCCATAAACCGAGGGCTCGCGCCTTTGAAAGGGCGTAGGTCTTAAAGCCGCTTTCAACAAGGGGAAGCCAGGATAACTCTTCAGGTAATCCCGCTTTTTTTAACTCTCTCAGGATGATGGGGCGAAAAAGTCCTGAACGTTTGTACGATTGAATGAAAAAATCTCTTTCAACGGTCTGAAACAGACGGATTTCCTTCTCCACATCGGCATTTAAAACATAAGGGATTTCACTTCTCATTCCTTTTGTAGCCGTGTGCATTGATGTGTAGATCGCAAGAATTCGCTTGGATATCAGCAAACGTAGATCGTCCTGCTGTCGCGCAATATCCGGATGGCCATCGGTGTCAAGGATGAGTGCATAAGCTTGATCGAGCATGTCCAGTGCCTTTTCAAGATCACCCTTCTCCCAATAAGTCCGAGATTCATCAATGAACAGAAGGGCTTCTTCCATAATATCCCGTTCTTTTTCCTGTTCCTTCTCTTTCACGCCTTCGTTTGAATTTGCCATGTTTTCAGAAGGCGGATTCGCTGCAGTGTCGGTCTTGGATTTTCCATCACCTGGGTTAGCCGGTTTATCGATGGCTTGCTGATGTTGAGTCGCAACCTTATTGTGTGAATACGGATGTGCGGACTGGTCTTGCCCACATACATCACCAATGTCTGCAATTAATGAAAAGCAAAAAAACAAGAAGAAATATATGGATGGGATCAATAAGCTTCTAAACCTTGATATCATGAAAAACTCCTTTAATAAACTACCGCATCAGTTAGTACAGCTTCCACTCATATTCCGAGGGGTCGTCTCAATGACGACTTCCTATAGCATACTTTCCCGTTTTTCCCAAAATTTAATTCAATAAATAGGCTTCGATGAAATCGTCAATATCACCGTCCAGTACCCTGTTGACATTTCCTACCTCAAGATTTGTCCGGTGATCCTTGATTAATTTGTAGGGGTGAAGAATATAGGAGCGAATCTGACTCCCCCAGGCAATGTCCTTTTTCGACTTATTTATTTCATCCTTTTTTTCACTCTGCTCCTGAAGTTTGAGTTCATAAAGTCTTGATTTCAGAAATTTCATTGCCATGGCCTTATTTTTGTGCTGTGATCGTTCATTCTGGCATTGTACGACAATTCCCGTGGGTAAATGGGTAATCCTGACAGCAGAATCTGTTTTATTTACATGCTGCCCTCCTGCCCCGGTGGAACGATATGTGTCAATCCGGAGGTCATCATCATCGACATCTATAACGATTTTTTCATCGACTTCTGGAAAAACAAATACCGACGCGAATGATGTATGTCTCCTCGCGCCGGCATCAAAAGGAGATATTCGCACCAGTCTGTGAATACCGATTTCTGCTTTGGTATAACCATAGGCATATTCTCCTTGAATGGTTATGGATACACTTTTAACCCCAGCTTCATCTCCCGGCTGAAAATCAATGATCGTTGCGTCAAAGCCCTTCCCTTCTGCCCATCTTAAATACATTCGCAAAAGCATTTCCGCCCAGTCCTGGGCTTCCGTTCCTCCAGCGCCTGCATGTATGGTCATGATGGCATTCATGGGATCCTGTTCAGACCCCAGCATCAGCTTGAGTTCTTCCTTCCTGATTGATGAACTGAGATTGGACAAATCCCTTTCGATTTCAACAAATATTCGTTCATCTTCTTCTTCCGAAGCAAGATCAAACAGCATACCTATATCATCAATGGAAATTTTCTTTTTCTTCCAGTTTTCGGCAATTGTACTTAATTTGTTTTTTTTCTTTAAAACAACGCTGGCTTTTTCGGGATCATCCCAGAAATCTTCTTTCAGGGAAACCTTCTCCAGCTCCTTGATCTCATCTTCCTTTTCCGTGATGTCAAAGACATTCTCCTAAACGTTCTATTCTCTTCCTCAACGCCTCAATAGTTTCAGGTATTCCTTCAAGCATATCCTTTTCTCCTCATGGAAATTAAAATACAAACAATCACTGATAATAGACATACATAAACAAACGTATCTCCATATAACATGTATAACGTCTTGTCATTCGTAAATTTCACTGTCTCCCGAAGAAATGTCCTTTCAAAAAGCTTTGTCCGGCTTACGATTTTTCCCGTAGGATCAATTACGGCACTAATTCCCGTGTTTGCAGCCCTCACGACATATAGACGGTTTTCGACAGCTCGAAATATGGTCATGGATAGGTGTTGGTAAGGTGCTGATGTCGTGCCATACCATGCATCATTGGTAATATTCACAAGCAGATCAGCACCTGCTTTTTTGTAACTCCGGGCCGCTTCGGGGAATATGCCTTCATAACAAATGAGAACTCCCAGCCTGTGATGATCCATGTAAATAGGAAAAAACCCTGTCCCCGAAGCGAAATCACCCACGCCCACGACAAGTTTGCTGATAAATGGAAACATCCGCCGCAATGGCACGTATTCACCGTACGGCACAAGATGAACCTTGTCATATTGCCCTGTTATCCGTCCATCCGGCGATAAAAGAAAGGCGCTGTTCAAGAAAGACAGGGTGTCTCCGTTTTTCGCATAACTGGGACTTCCAAACAATAGCCAACTTTTTGAACTCTTGGCGACATCTACAACCTCTCGATGCAGATTGTCCACATCTTGAAAAAAAAAGGGGGTTGCTGTTTCCGGCCATATGATAAGGCTTGATCCGGATACGTCTTTCATGAGGGAAAGATTTTTATATATGTCGATGGTTTCTTTTTGAAACTGAGGATTCCACTTGATATTCTGATCAATACTCCCCTGTATGACGGCAACGTCAATAGAATCAGCGTGTTTCATAGAATTTCCCATATAGATGATCTTAACAAATCCGTAAGTACACGTGATGAGAATGATAAAACAACCGACGATAACCTCTTTGATGATCATTTTGTTAACAGGTTTTGTCACCAGTAAATTATAAATCATGATATTCACCATAACAATCATGAAGGATATGCCGTAAATACCGGTTATATCCGCGATCTGAATCAGGGGTGAATAAAGGTATTGGGAATAGGCAAGGTTCTCCCATGGGAATCCAGTGAACAAGTGAGACTTTGCATATTCCAGACAGGTCCATAGAACGGGGGCCGCAAATACTAAAGGAATACGCTTAGTTCTAAAATAGACACATCCGGATGCGAATATCGCGATATAGAGACTTAAATACAACGCCAGAAGCATCATGGCAGAGATGCCGGCATAATATGGAAGATTGCCGTAATGAACAACGGCATAAGTAATCCAGTACAGGACGCCGATATGGCAGGTGATACCGGCTATAAAACCAAGGAAGAATCCTTCGGATAGTCGCCGAGAGTCTTTTATCGCATAGATAAGGGGTATCAGCGCAATCCATGCGACGAATCCGGCGCCAAATTTTGGGAAGGATAATATTAAGAGAATTCCAGATAATATGGAAGAAAATAAAACGAGGTAATCAATTTTAAACTTTACTCCTGCCTGTTTCATCATCACTCAATTTCCTGACCCTGACCTTTCTGATGCTCCGTTCATCAGCGGAATCGATGATCATTTCGAAATTTTCTATTTGAATCACTTCTCCTGTAACAGGTATCTTTTTTATAACATTCAGGATCAATCCGCTCAGAGTCTCGTATCTTCCCTCCTGAAACTTCACTCCATAATACTCTTCAACAATCTCAATCTCCACCCTGCCGTCTATCAGGGTGTAACCTTCAGGTAATTCAATAATACCCTCTTTTTTTATATCATGCTCGTCGTGAATTTCTCCAACAATCTCCTCAATCAGATCCTCAAGTGTAACGAGACCGGAAGTTCCGCCATATTCATCGATTACGATGGCCATGTGGTGTTTTTTTTGCTTCAACTCATGCAGCAGGA
>JAPLJQ010000139.1 GCA_026388495.1 Deltaproteobacteria bacterium
ACGGCGGTTATCTGCTGCTGATGCCGTTTCATCAACGCAAAGTCAAATGTTGCCTCACCGGTCATGACCCCCAGACGTTTCAGCTTCTTGAGATGGGCAAATTGCCTGCTGCACGCAAGCAGGGCTTTGGTCGGGATGCAGCCCCGGTGGGTGCATGTACCGCCCCATCCGTCTTTTTCGATAACGGCGACTTTCGCACCGAATCCGGCTGCCCGTTCGGCTGCTGCGTGACCGCCGGGGCCCGCACCGATGATGATGATGTCGTATTGTTCTGATTTCATGAATTCTCCCTGGTCGGGTCGGACATCATTTCCGCGGCATGATATGAGCTGCGCACCAGAGGCCCGGATTCCACGTGTTTCAATCCCATTTCAAAGGCCATTCCCTTGATGACTTCAAACTCGTCCGGTTCGTAGTATTTCATGACGGGCCAGTGGTTTCGCGTGGGCTGCAGGTATTGCCCGACCGTTATCCGTTCACAATGAACGGATGCCAGATCGTGGAGCAACTCCAGGATGTTTCCCCAGTCCTCTCCAAATCCGACCATGAATCCTGATTTGGTTGTAATGGTTTTTTCGTTGTATTGATGAACTCGCTGCAGCAACTCCAGGGAACGCTTGTAATCTCCCTGTGGGCGAAGGACGTCAAAGAGCGACGGCACAATTTCCATGTTGTGATTGATGACATGGGGCCGGGCTTCCGTGATCCGCTCAAGGGCTTGCCAGTTGCCCATGAGATCCGGTATGAGGACTTCCACCTTACATGCCGGCACTTCCCGATACAGCATTTCCACGCAGCTCGCAAAGGCCTCTGCGCCCCCGTCGGAAAGATCATCCCGGGTGACCGATGTGATGACGATGTATTCAATTCCCATTTCCTTGACAGCCTGGACGAGGCGCGCAGGTTCGCTGTCATCCACTTTTTCGGGTTCTCCGTACGGGACATTGCAGTAGAGACAGTTTCTTGTGCAAATGTTTCCCAGTATCAGAAACGTCGCCGTTCCGGCATGAAAGCATTCGGCGATATTCGGACAGCGGGCTTCCTGGCATACGGTGTGGAGGCGGAAAGACGAAAGAATTCCCTTCACGCGTCTGACGTCGTTGCCGCAGGGGAGCTTAACCTTCAGCCATTCAGGTTTGCGCTTTACGTCCATAAAAAAATCTTTTTTCAACGCTCAGGAAGGCTCATCCGCTTTCGTTTCCGGATCTTCTCCAGAGGCTTGTTTTCTGGCCTTAATGAAACCCGCAATGCCGAACAGAAAAAATATGGCCCCCATTATGAGCTGGGGAATGGCCGCTTCAACTTTACCGGATGGAAGGATATGCATCAGGGCCTGCAGAAGGTTCATAAGGCCAAAAAACAGAAAAAAAGCGGGCACGACATAGGAAAACAACTTGCGGATACCCGCCGGCAGTTTGGGGAGATTCTGTTTCTGATCCGGAGTGGGACTTGAGACGGTGTTTCGCTGTTCAACCGGCGCCGGTTTTTCGCCCGTGGCATCTTTATCAAGACCGGAAAGAGCCCAGATGATCCGGTCTCTCTCCCTGGAATCTTTGACCACCTTGAGTTTTTCCATGAGTTTCTTTTTGTACATATCCAGTTCCCTGTTTACATGCGTCCTTTCCAGCAGACATCCGGTTCCCGGGCCGCCTTCACGTCATCCAGACGCCTGACGGGAGTCGTCAGCGGCGCCGACCTGACAAGGTCAGGATTTTCCTTCGCTTCATGGGCGATGGCAATCATGGTATCACAGAATGCATCCAAAGTCTCTTTGCTTTCCGTTTCGTTGGGTTCGATCATGATGGCCTCGGGGACGATCATGGGGAAGTAAATCGTCGGCGGATGATAGCCGTAGTCCAGAAGGCGCTTGGCAATGTCGGAGGTATGCACCCCGCTTTCCTTTACCTGCCGTTTTCCGGAAAAAACGCACTCATGCATGCAGACCCGGTCATAGGCAAGGTCATAGTAGGGCTTCAGCCTTTCCTTGATATAATTTGCGTTCAGGACGGCGATTTCGCTGGCCCGCTTCAACCCATCCGGTCCCAGAGACCGGATGTAGGTGTAGGCCTTCACCATGACGTTGAAATTACCGTAAAAAGCCCGTACCCTTCCGATGCTGTCGGGGCAGTCGTAGTCCCAGTCATAGCTGCCTCCTCTTTTTACGACCCGCGGAATGGGGAGATGGGGAACAAGTTTTTTTCCGACGCCAACGGGCCCGCTTCCCGGACCACCGCAGCCGTGAGGCGTCGAGAAGGTCTTGTGAAGATTGAGCTGGATCACGTCGAAGCCCAGGTCGCCGGGTCTCGTTTTACCCATGAAGGCGTTGGCATTGGCGCCGTCGCAGTAGAGAAATCCTCCCCTGCTGTGAATGATTTCCGCCACCTGCTCGATATTCCGCTCAAAGAGCCCCAGGGTGTTGGGATTCGTCAGCATGAGACCTGCCACGTCTTCCGTCATCAGTTCCCGCAGATGATCAATGTCCACGCCCCCTTCGCTGTTGGAACGCACCGTAACCACCTGGTATCCGCAGAGCGCCCCCGATGCGGGATTCGTTCCGTGGGCGGCGTCGGGGATTAAGATATGGGATCGCCGTTCCCCTTTTTTCTCGAAAAATTTCTTGATAACCATAATACCCGTAAGTTCACCGTGGGCGCCAGCGGCAGGCTGGAGGGCGAAATCGGCCATCCCGAAAATTTCGCTCAGATACTGCCGCATTTCATACAGGAGCTGCAGGGAACCCTGGGAAAATTCAACCGGCGCGTAGGGATGGAGGGAGGTAAACCCGGGAAGCCGCGAGATATCCTCATTGATCTTCGGGTTGTACTTCATGGTGCAGGAACCTAAGGGATAAAAACCCACATCGACGCCAAAATTCCGCTTGGACAGCTGTGTATAATGACGGATCAGATCCACCTCGGCAACTTCCGGCAGATCCACCTCCTCCCGGAGCAGATTCCTGTCGATGATACTTCCAATGGCCACCTCCGGCACGTCACTTCTCGGAATGGTCGTGGCGCTGCGTCCCGGTCGGCTCTTTTCGAAGATGAGTTCCATGAGTTCCCCCTTTTTGTCGTCCACGTGGAAAAATGAACCAATAATATGTTGATATAACTAGATTCCCGCCTCCGCGGAAATGAAAAAATTACGGTTTCTGCATTAAATTAAAAGCTCTCATTATTCTTTGGACAGCACCCACAAATCCTTCACCAAAAATTGCTGGAAGTCCTGAATCTGTTCACGAAGTCGGTCATTTGTAACCATTTCCGGTCTGGGGTCGACATAATAGACACCATCCAATCGGTTCAATGCCACAGTGTAGCCCAGGAAATGATTGCTCTTAAATGTTGAGTTGATTCCAAAGATGCTGTTACTCCTGCGAGCCCTTTGAACATCGTGTAAGAAAATAGCTATCACAGGTATGTTTCTGCCGAGAAGTTTGGTCAAAAGATATTTGTCGAGAAAGGCCTTATCTATCCTGTCCTTGCTTGTTGTCTTGACAGAACCAACTACTTCTGCATGATGGATAAAGCTTGTTTCCGAAGCAATAATGGCCTTATTACGTGAAAATACTAAGTCCAGTTCGTAGGACATTTTATAGCCGGGATAGCCTGGTATCGGAAGATTTATAGTACGAGACTCACAATCTAAGCCAACTTCCTTGATGATAAGTTTGATTAATGTCTCGAAGAGCTGTCCGATTCTCTTTCTTGATTGGTTTGGACTCTCAAATGAATCACCGATACATCCTATGGCTTGTTGAACTGTATAGATAATTTTGTTGGTCTCCTTTGATTCTACATACGCTTTGGTGACTTTACGATCTCTTGCTGCTATCTTGTATTTTCTTAAATCGGTCAAGAAGCTCATGAATCTCTCAAAAGCTCCTTTAAAGTTAGCAGCTGACTCAAAAAACAGATTGATATTTAATGGACGCGTAATTTTATGACCATATTCTTCACTGTATTGATAGAAGATGTAGTTGGAGTGAGAGGGAGAAATAATACGTGTCGGTTGCTCCTTCTTCACGAAATTGAGGAAGGTGTGGCAAATTGTTGAATAGTCAGCCAACGCTGCGAATGCCGACTTGTCTTGAACACTCTCTTGTAGATCTGCTAACTTTACTTCTTTCATCTGATGGACACCCTTCGCTTGGTGTTTTCCAAGTCATATCTAATCCATTTTTCTATTGGCCAATCTTCGACCAGTTCGATCCTCTGCGCTGCCCATTGACAATACTCGGCAGAAGTGTCGCATCCTTTCCACTTCCGGTGAAGCTGTTCGGCTACCACAGCCGTAGTTCCTGATCCGAGGAACGGATCAACGACCAAATCCCCTGGATTCGATGAAGCGAAGACAAGTGTTCTTAGAAGTTCTTCAGGTTTTTGAGTTGGGTGTGGAGTCTTTTCGTGCATACCATTGCATGTTGTTGGAATTTCTATAACATCTTTCGGCTTAGCCCCCTTGGGATGTGGCTGCCAAATATGACCTTTATTATTGTTTTTTCCATATTGACTTGTTTCAGCCTGGGGATGTCCAGGATATTTTAGAGTATGATTTCCATAGGGAATCCGAACGTCGTCAATATTAAAAGTAAATTGCTTGCTTTTTCTTAAGTGGAGGATACTTTCGTGCGAACGGCCCCAATCGCTGCCAAGATTTGCCTTGTTTTTATAATGCCAGACAATCCATCGACAGCCCAGAAAAAATTGAGAAGCCGGATGCTTCAAATCCGCGAGGATCTCAGAAAATCCGCAAATGTATAGTGTCCCGGTAGATTTCAAAACCCGCGCCGCCTGTTCAATCCATCGCAAAGACCAGTTGATATACTCTTGCTGTGATTCAAAGTTATCCCATTCTGCTTTCTTAATGTTATATGGGGGATCGGCAAAAACAAGATCAACGGATTCAGATTCTATAGATTGGAGCCATATAATGGTATCTCCAACCCAGACTTCTCCATTGGGATTAGAATAAAAGAGAACGGGTGTTTCAGGATTTAATCGCTGGATATCAATCTCAGAGAAATATCCTCTAATCACTGGATCTCCAAAGAAAATTGGAATGTCTTTCTTGCGTGTATATTCAGCCGATGGTTCTTTTACTGTCGGCTGAGATTCTTGTTTTTGAATTGCTTTATATTTCATTGTTCAAAGTCTTAAATCCTGTTTATTTGGCACTTCTACTAAAATGTCATCTTTGCATGCCATAAATATAAAACCGGACAATCATGAAGGTTTTTTATTTCTCCTGTGGTTGTTTCCGAACCTGGTCACTCAGCAGTTGCTGGAGACTGGAAAGAGATTTAAAGCTGGAAGAACCCTCAACTGTTTTAACGGCAATATCCTGGACTTTCTGATAGGCCGATTCCAATTGCTGAGAAAGTTTGGAAAGCTGTTCGGATTGTTCTTTGACCAATTTTTCAAGAGACTCGATGCGGGTTTTGAAAACGTTTCCTTCACCTTCGAATTCTTTTCTTAAAAGCTGATCTTTTGTTTTTGCCTCAAAGGTAAGTTTGTCAGTGGTTTCTTTAACGGCGCGGTTGACGGCTGCTTCCAGTTCTTTCGGGAAGAGATCTGCCCGCTTGCGGAGGTCGTTCAGTTCTTCTTCCTTCTCGGCAATGGCAGCTTCACGCACTTTCAATTCGTTCTCTGTGTGCTCCCTTTTAGTCTTGATTTCGTTTTCTAACTTCGCTTTTTCATATTCAAAACGGTCTTTTGCCTGTTGTTGCTCCTTCTTGAAAGTGTAATCAAATTCTTCCTTTTCCCGAATCTGTTTCTTTTTCTCTGCCGCATCCCGTTCCTTTGAAGCCGCCTCGTGTTCCGCCTGTTCTTTTTCCCATTCTGCTCTGGTCGATTCAATCTCACTCTTCAGTTCTTCTTTTTTCTTCGCCATTTCTGATTCAAATTCCTGACGTTTCTCGTGCTGAGCTTCAATGAGGGCCGCGAGGGTCATGGCGGCCCTGTCAATCTCGTAAAGCTCCCGGAGTTCCTTTTCCTTTGCGGCGATGGCGTTCCGTATGGCGACGAACTTATTTACCTCTTCTTCCAGCCGATCAGTGATCTGGGTGAGCATTTTACCAATGTCGAGTTTTAGGTTGCCTATTTCTTTTGCCACTCCATCAACTGTCAGAGATTCGGCAATTTTTACGGCTTCCTGGGTCTTTTTCTCTTCCAGTTTCTTTTCCGGCTTCAACTCCCCCTCCCGTTTCTCCTGCAACTGTTTCAATAAGGCACTGTAGGCCTCAAGCATCTCCTGTTTTGTACTGGTCATTGAAAGTTTTTTTGGCTCCTTTTTTTCATCCATAAATTTTTCCTTTCTGCTAAGTATCGGCGTGTCATTTTTAATCTATTGTGTGCTTGTCAGTACCTCTTCAATATGAAATCCTTCGCTCTTTATGAAGGTAATTTTTAATTATGCAAAGTACTCTAAATGTCATATAGCTGTCACGATTGAGACTACCCTGTCGATATCGTCTTTTGTCAGCATTTCCGTGGCGCAGAACAGGAGACACTCTTTCAGTTCAGTGTAGTCTTTGCCCAGTTCGTAGCCGCCGATGATTCCTGCATTCTCCAATTTCTGATTGACGGTCTTCGGATCGGGACAGCGCATGACAAATTCGTTATAGACGGGAGCGGAAAATACCGATTCCCAACCCGTAAGTCCGGACAGCTTTTCCTTGAGATAATGGGCTTTCTGAAAATTGAGTTCTGCCAGTTTCTTGAGATTTTTTCCCAGACAAACAAGATAGACTCCGGCGGCCAGGGCGCAGAGGGCTTCGTTGGAGCAGATATTGGAGGTGGCTTTTTCCCGCCGGATGTGCTGTTCCCGGGTTTGCAGGGTGAGGACGAATCCCCGCTTGCCTTCCTTGTCCACGGTGGCTCCGGCGAGTCTCCCCGGAATCTTCCTCAGGAATTTGTCCGTACTGGCAAATATCCCCAGGTAGGGGCCGCCGAAGTTCATGGGATTGCCGAAGGCCTGGCCTTCTCCCACAACAAAATCGGCGCCCATGTCGCCCGCAGGCTTCAGGACGCCCAGAGAGGTCGCCTCCGTGAAGCCGGAGACCAGAAGGGCGCCCTTTGCGTGTACGTCAGACGCGATTGATGCAATATCCTCGACGATCCCGAAAAAATTGGGACTCTGGATCAGGACGGCGGCGGTCCGGTCGTCTACGGCTTCCAGGAGGGCGTCACGGTTCATCCGGCCGGATTTTTCATAAGGGGTTTCAATGACCTCGTAGCCGTTTGCCCACGCATAGGTTTTGACCACCTGGCGGTATTCCGGGTGAATGGAGCGTATTACAACGATTCGCGTCCGGTTCAGGGTCTTGGCGGCTAAAACCGCCGCCTCGGCCATGGCGGAAGCGCCGTCATACATGGAGGCATTGGCGACCTGCATGCCCGTGAGTTTTGCGATCATGGTCTGGTATTCGTAAATGGCCTGGAGTATCCCCTGGCTGATCTCCGCCTGGTAGGGGGTGTACGCCGTGTAGAATTCAGAGCGGGAAATGACATGCCCCACGACGGCGGGGATGTAGTGATAATAAGCACCAGCGCCCATGAGGGTGATCGGGGGGATCGTGTTCCGGTTGCCGATACCCTCCATCAGGGTCGAAACGTCCTGTTCGGACAGGGCGGACGGCAGGTCGAGAAGCTTTTTCAGTTTGTATTTTTCGGGAATGTCGGTAAAAAGATCATCGATGGCCAGGATACCGACGGTTTCCATTATCTTTTTTTGATCTTCCGGGGTATGGGGGACGTAATCCATGTCGCGTTCCTTTCTCCAGTTGCTGAGTGTTATTATACCTCTTGAAGAATGTAAATTCCTGACGGAGTTTATCCCTTAATGTTTATCTTCCCTGATCATGTCTTCGTAACCGGCGGCGTCCATGAGGTTCATCAGTTCGCCGGGATCATCCATTTTCAGTTTCGCAATCCAGCCTTCGCCGAAGGCGTCCTGATTGACCAGCTCCGGGTGCGCCTCCAGAACCGAATTTATTTCTACAACTTCGCCGCTTACCGGCGAATAGACGTCGGAAACGGATTTAACGGATTCCACGACGGCCAGAGGCTGCATCTGTTTCACTTTTTTCCCGACCGGAGGGAGTTCCACAAAGACAATATCGGTCAGCAACTCCTGAGCATGGTCTGTAATGCCCACGGTGATCGTTCCATCTCCATTCTCTTTTGCCCACTCATGTTCTTTTGTGTACTTTCTGTCTGCCGGATTTGGTTTGGACATTTTTCTCTCCCTATTTTTTCCTTTTGTAAAATGGCAGTTTCACGATCCGGGCTTTTGCATGGTGATCCCGGATATGGATGAATATCTCCGTGCCTGGTTCGCTGTACGAGACCGGCAAAAAGGCCAGTCCGATCGCCTTCTTCAAGGTGGGTGTAAATGTTCCCGATGTTACCAGTCCCACCTCTTTCCCCTCTTTGAAAACACTATACCCGTGTCTGGCAATGCCCCGGTCTTCCATTTCAAAACCGACCAGTTTTTTAGCCGGTCCGTTCTGCTTCATCCTTCTTAATGCCTCACTCCCCGTGAAATCTTTATCCAGGTCTGTTACCCAGCCATAAACAACCTCCAGGGGGGTAATCGCTTCATCCATATCGTTTCCATACAGCATCATGCCCGCTTCGAGTCGCAGGGTATCCCTTGCGCCGAGCCCGACCGGTTTTATTCCGTAATCGGCGCCGGTCTCCAGGAGTTTGTCCCATATGTCTCCGATCCTTGCGCTGTCGGAATAGATTTCAAACCCGTCCTCACCTGTGTATCCACTGCGTGACACAAGAATCGGAATATTAAGAATGGTTGCATTCATGGCATGATAATATTTTAACCGGGCTATATCGTCGGCAATCAGATGCTCGAGTATTTTTTGAGAAAAA
>JAPLJQ010000534.1 GCA_026388495.1 Deltaproteobacteria bacterium
CAATCAGAGGCGGGGAATGATCGTCGGCGCGCAGGATGAGGGGGTGATGACCGTGGTCGAGGCCCAGGTCCCGCTTGCCGAAATGTTTGGCTTTTCGACGGTTTTGAGATCCGCCACCCAGGGCAAGGCGCAGTTCACAATGGAATTTGCGCTCTATCGGCAGGTTCCGCAATCCATTGCGGAGAAGATTGCCGAAGAGGTCGCCCTCCGGAAGAAGAGCGCGGCATAACTGCTCAGGTAGATAGTCTGGAGGCGGATAGACTGTCGGGGCGCTTCAGCCTTCAGCCTGAACACCCGGACAGTTGCTGCAAGACAGAATTACTAACATAAAGACAGGAAGGGCACTATGTTGAAAAAAGAACTCATCCTTCGCAACCCCTTGCGTCAACTCGGTTTCGAGACAGAGGACATCCTTTCCGCCGGGGGATTCGGCGCCGTACTCGCCCATGCCGGCGTCGGGAAGACCGCCCTGCTGGTCCAACTTGCCATGAACGGCATGCTGAGAAGCCGAAATGTCCTCCACATCAGTCTGAACGATCCCGTCAACAAGGTGAACCTCTGGTACAGCGAGCTTTTTCATCATCTTGCCGGACATTATGAAGGGGCGCAGATCAGCCGCCTGTGGGAATCGGTCCTGCCCCACCGGTTCATCATGACCTTCCGCGTCGAAAACTTCACCGTTCCGAAGCTCAAGGAACGGTTGAGCGATCTGACCGAGCAGGGGATTTTTTCGCCGGCGATGATGATCATCGACGGTCTCCATTTTGACGAATCCCTGCGGGCGGATCTGAACGACCTGAAGGCGCTGGCCGCAGGGAACGGGATGCATGTCTGGTTCACCGTCCATACCCACCGGCATGAATCGCCGGGTACGGACGGCCTCCCGGTATCCTTTTCAGCGGTTGCCGGTCTGTTCGATCTCGTCCTGGAGTTGCAGCCGGAACATTCGGATGTCCACATCAAGCTGCTCCGAGGCAAAGAATCAAGCCCCGCCGGGCCCGCGCTGCTTCTCGATCCATCGACCATGCTGATCAAGGATAAGGAGTTTTAGGGGTTTCCCTTTTCTTCTTCAGGCCCGTACCCACAAAAGAAATCCCGCAAAATATCTCTCTGGCAAAAATATTAGGTTCGTTCGATTGAAGCATACTGCCTCCTGTTATAGATACAGAGCATCAAGGACAGGATAATCCGGATATGCAAATGTTCAGAGCGGTTGATCAGGCCAGAGCGTTGAATGCGGTTTGAAAGTCGCATAGTTTTGACAGCCTATTTTCTGTTCGAGTACAAAACACCCGTGCTTCCTGTTATCCACAAACCGCATAGCTTGAAGAAAATGCAGGATTTCAAGTCGTTATCAATGATATAATTTCCAAGATAATTATGATATAGGAAGGAGAAGTTCGGATGTCTGGTTCTGGACAAGGTAGGAGACGACAGAGACATGTTTGGGGTGCTGTGGCACCGCCGCGAAACCAGGCGGTCACCTCAAGCGTTAGATTCTGGGAGAGTATATGGATAGCAGACTGAAGGAATGGCTACGATGGATCAAAGTAGTTCATGATGACATTCAGCAACTGCTTATAAAACGTAATATCTTCTGGGAAGTCCAGGATATTATTAAAACCAATGGTGAGCTTCGCAAACCTAGCTCCTTTTACAGTTATCTTGGGGATACTTACGTTGCTTACATCTCAATTGGAATTCGACGCCAAATCAAGATCGGCAAGCAGAGTATTTCTTTTGCCCGGCTACTCACCGATCTTGCCAACACCCCGGCAGTTTTATCACGGAAGTACTATGTCAGCCTTTATAAGGGTTCCAACGTCGAGCGACTTGCCGATAGAGATTTCGACAGGTTCTGCGGAAGCTACAAAACCTATATTTCGCCAGACATGGTGCGTGCCGACCTCGGTGAATTATACCGGGCGGCATCTGTGGTTGAAGACTTCGCTGATAAGCGAATAGCTCATCACGACAAACGGCAACCGAAGGTGCTGCCACGATTTGAACAAGTCGACTCATGTCTGGATGATCTCGACAAACTGTATTGCAAATACCATGGGGTTTTTCACGCAGAGGCTATGAGTAGCCTAATGCCTGTTTACCAGTATGATTGGAAACAGATATTTACCGTACCTTGGCTGAAATACGAAGCGGAACTGGAAGATGTATAAAATCAAATCCATTTGTCCAAGGGGTATCCGTCGATGAAATCTTACCTTATGCGAATTACCCTGATCTCTTTTCTGCTTGTCTTAATCCTTCCCAATCTTACATTTGCTGAACAAAAGACATTCGTCAAAGAGTATACCTACCATGCAGGTGATGAGGACAGCAGGAATTCGAGCAGAACCATCGCCCTCAGAGAGGTGAAAAGACTTCTTCTGGAGGAATTGGGTACGTATCTGGAAAGTGTAACGGAGGTAAAAGACTTCAAACTCACGAAAGATCAGATCACCACACTTACCGC
>JAPLJQ010000063.1 GCA_026388495.1 Deltaproteobacteria bacterium
CCCGATGACGGCGACCCGCGCACGGGCACCCGATTCCCCCGTCAGGATATCCTCAGCGTCCACCGTGTCTTTTCCCCACAGATGAGAGGCGTCGCGGAGTTCCGCTTTGCCGTTCTTGATATAGAGATAGACCGGCGTGTCGCTGATTCCCCTGAAAAAAATGCCGTCATAACCGCACCGTTTGATGGCGGGAGAAAAACTGCCGCCGCAGTTGGCATCGCCCCAACCGCCGGTGAGGGGGGATTTCCCCACGACCATCCACCGGCCGGAGAAGAGGCTTCCCGTGCCGGTCAGGAGTCCGGAAACGAAACCGAGAATATTATCCGGACCGAGTGGATCGGCCCCCGCGGGGATCCTGTTGTAGAGAATGTGGGCGGCCAGCCCCATCCCGGATAGGTGGTGTTCGTAAACATCGTCGGGGATAGTCTCCTCACGGCACTCACGCGAGGAGAGATCCACCATTAAAATCTTGCCCATATATCCAAACGTCATGCCCATCTCCTTAAATAGGGACAGCGCCCCTATTTTCCCCTATTATCTCTCTTTATTTCTATTGTACCAAGAATTCGGTGAAAGTGTTAAGATAAAAACGTCTTCGATAACAAAATGAGTGTTTTGCATAAAGGATCACAAGTTGTTGTGGGCCTAAGTACAGTGGTTCATAAATTCGGTTACGTATTGTCATTTCGAACGAAGTGAGAAATCTTAATGGATATGAGGAGGTGAAAGATATCTCCCTTCGGTCGATATGACACAGAATTTACGAAATGAAGTACTAAGCGATCCGGCGATCTTGCTGAATATCGTTACGTCATAAGATTGATAAAAAAAGGGATCTTTGTGATCGCTGTCATAAAGATCCCTTGATGATCGAAACATAATTTTTTAACGATCCGGAACGTTAAAACGTCGTTTCTCCTGCCTGTAAGAGAGGGCGGGTCCGGTTAGGCGCCGTCCAGACCTCCACCTTCCTTTTTTCTAAACCAGGACGCAGGATCGGTCATATATTCCTCCGTGTCTTTGAGCGACACATAGTGTTCGTGTTCGATATCGGCAAGGAGATTGAAAAATGCCTTTTCTTTCGGGTCGGAAACGTCATCGCGAAGGTTTGCATAATGCTCCGCGCCCCTGGCCTCAAATTCGATGGCTACGCGGACGGCCTTCAGGTCATCGGCATCGCCTTTGGCATCCTTTGGCGTCTTCTTGACGGCATCTTTAAGGACGTTCCTGACAATCGTTTCTTTTACCTTCAGGGGAACGGTTTCGGGCCATTTCTTTTCTTTATCCCAGTTTTCACTGAGCTGTTTAAGCCTCTCGTAATGTTCCAGTTCTTCTCCCCCTATCTGCTGAAACATGGCTTTGCCAACGGGATTCTTCGTTCTCTCCGCATTTTTGAGATAGAATTCATGTTCCTTAATCTCGTTGTTAAGGGCAACCTGTAGTGCATTCTGTCGTGTATTCATGAAGAGCCTCCTTCTTGATGTTTGAAATTTCTCCGTTTATATGAAAATCCCCCTACCCCCCTTTGCTAAAGGGGGGCAGGGGAGGATTTTCATGTTTCGTTGTGCCCACGCCTGGGCATGGGGGTTAGTTAAGTGGTTATGATACAAGGACCGCTCTTGCCTCGAAAATCAGTTTCTATCCAATATCTGATTGTTTTGTTTCCGACACCCCCTTGTTTATAATAATTATCATCTGGTAAGTAATTTAATCACGTAATAATTATTGTCAAGGTTCTTTTTCAAATCTTATTCGACTGATCCTTCCAGCAATTCCCTGATCACCGGTTTCACATAAATATCGCCGAGATCAAACATTTTCAACGCCGCTGTCATGACCTGAATCTTCTCTTGGGATGTTGCATGGGAGTGGATGATGAGAACGTATTTTCCTTTTATGCGGCAAAGCCCGCCTGTCCCGGAGGATTCTTCCACGATTACGTTCTCGTAGCGTACCGCTATTCCGAGTTTCTCAGCCAGTTCTTCGAGCTGGGTCAGAATGAACACTTCTTTCAAAGGAGGGACCTTTTGTCTGGTCATACGGTTTGATCCCAACAATGGCCGGTTGATATGTTGAAAATTTATTTTTTTAATCTAACCATAGAAAATATCCAGATCCTCTTCGGACGGCATATCATCTACTTTCAGCTTGATAAGAATGTCTCCCGTCTCTACGGCCTGGCCGGGACTGACGAAAATCTTTTCTATCAACGCGTCACTGGGAGCTGCGACAAAACTTTCCATCTTCATGGATTCTATGCTGATAAGATCCTGCCCCCGATAGATGCGATCTCCCTTTTTAACCAGGATGGCGACGACCATTCCCGGCATGGGACAGCGAACGACATCCTCAGCGGGTACCTTTTTGGGCTTCGGCATGTGATATGACAGGTTCCATTCCAGGGGGCTGTAGATTCCGAATGTACGGGTGGCGCCGCGGTGGGCAACCCATATGTTGTTTTCCTTATATTTGGTGCGGAAGAATTGGGTTTTTCCGTCGATCCTGAGTTTGATTCTGCGCCGGTAAAACTCGAATTCGGGAGCGACAATCTGATATTTACGTCCACTTACCATCACCGTCCAGCTTCGAGGGGCGGGATTATTGATAAGGCGCAATTCAAAAAAAACATCTTCTCCCTTCACCATGTAAGTAACCTGGTTTTTTGACTGATGTGGAACACCCACTTTTGCCATCATCGGCTTAAGAGATTCATGAACCAGGGATTGTCGGTTGTGGTAGATAAGGGTTACGGCTATCGCCATGAATTGAAGCCACTCTTCGGGAGTGGGTAGTTTCATCTGGCCGTTCTCAAAGTGCTCATCGATGAAATCCGTAGACAGATCGCCTTTCATAAACGACGGGTGATTGATGACGGCGTTCACAAAATCGATATTGGTGATCAATCCCTCGACATGGTACGCGTTCAGGATCTGGACAAGGGATTCAATAGCCTCCCTTCTTGTTTCACCCCAGGCAATGACCTTGGACAGCAGGGAATCGTAATAGGTGCTGATAAAACTTCCGGCTTCGATGCTGCTGTCAATCCGAACGTTTTTTATTCGAGCTGTCGCATACCGCGTAATCATGCCGGTGACAGGCAGGAAATTCCGGGCCGGATCTTCTGCGCAGATTCTTGTTTCGATGGCCCATCCGGTTGTGATGGCGTCTTCCTGCCGGAGAAGCAGTTTTTCTCCCGCCGCGATGCGAAGCTGGAGTTCCACAAGGTCCAGACGGGTGACCATCTCGGTTACGGGGTGTTCCACCTGGAGGCGCGTATTCATTTCCAGAAAGTAGATATTCCTGTCCGAATCATCCATGATAAATTCAACGGTGCCTGCATTCGTATAACCCGCCTCCCGGGCAAGATTGCACGCCATCGCCCCCATGCGCTGACGCAGGGCGTCGTCAATGGCCGTCGACGGGGTCTCCTCAATGATTTTCTGATACCGTCTCTGGATGGAGCATTCTCTTTCCCCGAGATGAATGACATTGCCGTAATGATCGGCGATGATCTGTATTTCAATATGACGGATCCTGGGAATGTAGCGCTCCACAAAAAAGTCGTCGGATCCAAAGGCCTTTCGTGCCTCGTTCTGACAGGACTCCACGGCGGCCCGCAAATCCGCCTTGTCATGCACCACCCGTATCCCTCTTCCCCCCCCGGCTCGCGCCGCCCTGATCATTAACGGATATCCGATCTGCGGGGCGACCGTCGCCGCTTCTGCGAGCGTGGCGATACGTTCTTTGTGTCCGGGCTTTATGGGAATGCCGAGCTTTTCGGCAAACGCCTTTGCCGTCGTTTTATCCCCCATGGTCGCGATGACGGACGCCGGAGGGCCGATAAACACCAGTCCTGATCCGGCAACCATGTCGGCGAATTCCGCATTCTCCGACAGAAAACCGTACCCGGGATGGATCGCCTGACACTTGTGGGAAAGGGCGATGTCGATGATTTTCTCCTTCGCCAGATACGATTCCTCCGGCCTGGAGCCCCCCAGGAATGCATTTTCGTCAGCTTCTCTGACATGGAGAGAACGGGAATCCGCTTCAGAATAGACTGCCACCGTCTTGATGCCCATCCGTTTGCAGGTTCTGATGACACGGATGGCTATTTCACCTCGATTTGCAATGAGAATTTTTTTAAACATCGTACCCCCTCAAAGAGGAATATTTCCATGCAACCGTTCCGGCCGTTCCCTCTTTTTTCCCTCCAGAAACTGGAGGCTCCGGATGATCCGGTGCCGTGTGTCCCGGGGGAAAATGACGTCGTCGATGTATCCCCTCTGGGCGGACAGGAAGGGATTGACATATGTCTTCCGGTATTCTTCCGTTCGCTGCGCGAGCGCCGCCGCCGGGTCCGATGCGGATTGGATTTCCTTACGGAAGATCACTTCTGCTGCGCCTTTCGGTCCCATCACGGCAATTTCCGCTGACGGCCAGGCATAATTGATATCGCTGCCGATATGTTTGGAGTTCATGACAACATAGGCGCCCCCATAAGCCTTGCGGACGATGACGGTGATGCGCGGCACCGTGGCTTCGATAAAGGCATAAAGCAGTTTTGCGCCGTGTTGGATAATTCCTCCCTGCTCCTGTTCCGGGCCCGGCATAAAACCCGGCACATCCACAAGGCATATCAAAGGAATGTTGAAGGCGTCGCAGAACCGGACGAATCGCGCCGCCTTGGTTGACGCATTGTTATCCAGCACCCCCGCCAGGACAAATGGCTGGTTCGCCACCAGCCCGATCGTCTGACCCCCCAGGCGACCAAATCCACAAATGATGTTTCTTGCATAGAGGGACTGGATTTCTAAAAACTCGGCCCCGTCAAGGATACTGTGGATGAGGACCTTCATATCGTAACTCTGGTTTGAGTTTTCAGGGACGATATAATCCAGGGCCGGGTCGGTCCGTTCCGCCGGATCGCTGAGGTCCAGAATGGGAGCCCTCTGTCTGTTGTTGGATGGAAGGTAGTTGATCAATCGCCTCACTTCCCTCAGGCACAGGATGTCGTTGGGCAGCACAAAATGAGCCACCCCGCTTTTTTCGCCGTGAATCTTTGCGCCGCCGAGATCCTCGTGGGAAATAGTCGTATGGGTGACCGTTTCCACGACATTCGGTCCCGTCACAAACATGTAGGACGTATCCTCGACCATGAAGATGAAATCGGTGAGGGCGGGACTGTACACGGCGCCTCCCGCGCAGGGTCCCATGATGCAGGAGATTTGCGGAATCATCCCGCTGGCCAGGGCGTTTCTCTTGAAAATATCACCGTAAGACGCCAAAGCATCCACGCCTTCCTGAATGCGCGCCCCTCCCGAATCATTGAGCCCGATGAGGGGAGCCCCCACTCTCACGGCGTGATCCATCACCTTGCTGATCTTCTGGGAGTGCGCTTCCCCCAACGACCCGCCGCGGACGGTAAAATCCTGACTGAACATGAATACTTCCCGGCCGTCGATCGTGCCATGTCCCGTTATCACACCGTCTCCGGCGTACCGCTGTTCCTGGCCGAAGGCGCCGCCTCTTCCCGTTTTCAGAAGATCAAATTCCTCGAAGGACCCCTCGTCCAGCAGCAGATCTATACGTTCCCGCGCCGTGAGCTTCCCTCTCCGGTGTTGATCTTCAATCAATTCAACGCCTCCCCCCTTCAAGGTCTCATCTCTCATGATTTCCAGGGATTTCAACATTTTCTGTGAGGCCTGTACCGTTTCATATTGTGGGGACGGTTTCTTCTTTTTCTCACGGGTGTTTTCCCGGGTTAGTCTTTCTTTCATCATACACTCCTTAAAACACAAAACCCCGATCTCTTTTGAGGAAACGGGGTTTAAGTAATCTTAACATGGCATTCCTCGGTCAAAGTTGTCAGGGTTCAATCCTGTTTAAACCTTCGATCTGGGATAAATGCTTCCGATCAAATGAATAAATTTCGGTGATGTTCAACTTTTCCATGAGGGCGGCAATATAGCCGTCGATAAAATCGATGTTCCTGCCCTGATAATGGTCCAGCGCCCGTGCTACAACGGCGCTGTTTGTTACATCCAGTCCCGGTGTTGCCAGGATGGCACGGATCATGGGTGCAATATCCTCAGGCTTCAAATCGTAGGCAGACTCCAAAACCCAGATAAGTTCCGCCAGCACAAGGTCTGCTGTGGCCAATTTAACGGCGCCGGCTGCTGCATCACTCAGGAGTTGTTCAACGCGGTCAGCTTTAGCGGGATCATCGTTCGTGAGGTAACGAACGAAAAGATTGGTGTCAACGAAACAGATTTTCACTCGCTTTCCTCCGCAACCCTTCTGGCAACGGCTGCTTTTGCCTGGGCTCGCTCCTTTATGAATGAACCTGGTTCTTTGGTCTTCACCGCTCCACGGAAGGACTTCAGCGTCCTGATGGGGTGGAGGAGAACCCGCTCTCCCTCCCGAATGAACGCAACCCGGTCGTTTGGATGGATCCCCAAAGCATCGCGAATCGATTTCGGAATTGTCACTTGTCCTTTGCCCGTCACTGTTGATAACATAGATACTACCTCTCGTAGAATTCTTACTAATTATTGTATGTAAGAAATTATCTATTGTCAACCAATATTTTAATTTTGTCCTTACTTTCCATTTATATTCATACTAACCGCCATGCCCAGGCGCGGGCACAACGAAAAATGAAAATCCCCTCTTGCCACCCTTTAGCAAAGGGGGATTGGGGGGATTTTCATATAAAAACCGCAAGGCGCCGGTGCTTGTTCCAATGATTGTTTTTTCATCTTTTGATCCGGCTTGTGTCGAGAGGTTTCCCTTCCCGGGCCGCCTCCAGAACCATGAGGAAATCATCGTAATCCAGTTCTTCGGGATTGTAAAAGATGGACCCGTCGCCTAAGGCCGTTCTGGCAATATCGGGAAGTTTTTCTTTGGGGACCATCGGTTTTCCTTCCCTGTCTGTGACCTCTTTGAAGAAGCGTGCATGCCTGCCGCCCGTTGCATCATGGAGATCCTGGTTCATCCGGCGGATAAGGGAGATGACTTTTTCCGCTCTTTCTTCCTTCGGGGTTTCGGCATAAACCCTCGATCCGGCCAGCGGCAGAAGGAGTTCCCCTGAGAGATGGCCATTTTTGTGTTTATTGTACTCAAGGCCATACGGGAGGATAATAGCCATACAGGCGCCATGGGGAACACCGCAGACGGAACCGACGGAATGCCCGATGGTGTGTACCATCCCGACCATGGAATTGGAGAAGGCCATGCCCGCTAATGTGGCGGCGCTTGCCATGGCGAGACGTCCATTTCTGTCCCCCGGATTTTTTGTCACGTTCACCAGATTTGCGCTGATCAGATCGATGGCCGCGAGGGCATGGGCGTCGCTCAGGGGATTTTTTGCCAGGCAGGTGTAAGCTTCCACGGCGTGAGACAGGGCGTCCATGCCTGTTGCCGCGGTGATGGCCGGCGGCAGGGTCAGGGTCATGCGGGGATCGATAATGGAAACGTCCGGCAGGAGGAAATAGCTGACGAAGGCCATCTTCATGTGTTTTTCATGATCCTTGATCACCGCGACCAGGGTTACTTCGGAGCCCGTTCCCGCCGTCGTCGGGATGGCGATCAAGGGCTTCAATGCCTTCTTGAGGGTGTTGGCCCCGCTGAACTTCATGAGATCGTCCGCCTTTTCGGAAACGACGATGTTGACCCCTTTGGCCGTATCCATGACGGAACCGCCGCCCACGGCAATAAGGGAATCACAGCCCTGTTCCCGGTACGCATTCGCCAGACGGTTCACAACCCGCAAATCCGAATCGGGCGGCACATCGTCGGCAATCGCCCCGATAACAACGCCGCCTTTGACGGCATCGGTTACGATGTCGATCAGTCCGGCGCCGGAAACACCCTTGTCCGTGATGATCATCGGCTTTCTGGCGTTCAGGCCGGCTAAAGCGCCGGGGATCCGTTCCAGGGCGTCATGACCGGCAATGATTTTAACGCGACAGCAGAATTCATAGTATCCGGGTAAATCCATTCATTCCTCCCTTTTATCTGCCTTCCCAGGCCTGTTCCAGTACCGCAAGGCAGCCGTCTGAATCAAGACCCGCTGAAGCGGCGGCTTTCACGGCTATATCTTTCAGGATATTCTTTAAGACGTTCGCGTCCTTCAGTGTCCGGGGAATGGCGCCGCCGCTGACTTTGAACAGGTCTTTCTGCAAACCGTAAATCGTTTCAACAGCTTTTTGAGCCCTCTTTTCTTCCGCCGTACCCGCGTAAACATCAAAACCCGCGAGCGGCAGCAGCAAATCGGCGATGTGGTAACCGGACAGAGAAAGGTATCTTTCCAGCACATAAGGCAGCAATATTCCCATACATAATCCATGGGAAGCTCCGCAGGCATCGCCGGCGGCCTTTCCCAGCGTATGAGCCATACCCGCTGCCGCATTGGAGAAAGCGCAGCCCGCCATACAGTGGGCATTGGCGAGGGCCAGGCGACCCTTTTTATCGTGCGGATTATTGATCACGGTCACCAGATTTTCCATGATGAAGGAAATGGCCGTATAAGCGTAACTGTCGGTAAGGGGGTTCTTGCCCGGAGAAACATACACCTCTGCGGCTTGTGTCAGGGCAACAAGGGCCGTTGCTGCCGTTGTTTTCGCATCTTCCGGAACGGTCATGCGGGGGTCGATCACCACCAGATCGGGCATTAAAAACAAAGAAGCATAAACCCTGTCGCCGAAAAACGCATATCGGGATGTTTCGTAACCACTTCCCGACAGTGTCGGCACGTAAACGAGAGGTTTCAAAGGTTTTTTGATCAGATTTTCTCCGGCGCATGTCTCAAGGTCTTCGGGCTCTCCGGATACGGCAATGTTCAGCGTTTTGGCGGTGTCCGACGCGGGGCCGCCTCCCACGGCAATGACGGCGTCACAGCCCTTGTCACGGTATATTCCAAACAGTTCCCGGATCAGGCGCAGATCGGGAACGTCCGGCACGCCGTCGAAGACGCCGATCGTAATCCCCGAATCCCTGAAGGCATCGATCAGGACATCAACCAGCCCCTTCCCGGCCGCATCTTTGCCGGTGATGACAAGAGGTTTCCGGGCATTCAAGGCGTCCAGTTCCACGGGAAGATGTTCAAGCGCGCGGTTTCCGGAATTGGTCTTGACGGGGCAGGCAAATTCATAGTTATTGGGTAAAAACATAATAAACTCCATTTCATTGTCATTTCCGCGAAGGAACTGTGTCGCAAATCACTTTTTTGTCATTTCGACCGAAGGGAGAAATCTTTATGACTAATAATATTAACCAGTTAAGATTCCTAACATTCGTTCGGAATGACATTTTTACCTATTGCGACATAGTCTCGAAAGCGGGAATCCAGGCCTTTAGAAACCTAATATGGTACGAATATAAACTATTACCCGGCCACCGTATTTCCTGCCCGGAGACCAGACGGGATAACGCTTAACCGCCAGTTTCGCAATGATCTTCGGAAGCAGATAGACTTCTACGATATCCAGGATGCGCACGACAGCGCAGGCATGGGGCACCTCGCCGTCCACGATCAGGCGGTTCCGTGCGGTGGCAAGGGCGGTGCTCTCCTGAAAGGTAAACAGCAGCATGGCGGCTTCGATATTCTTGATTTTCATTTTCAGGTCGATGTCTCTGCCTTCCGCATCCCACCCGATGTACTGTACGATTCCCTTTTTGGTCTTCCCCACGATCATGTGGGGTCCGTCGGGCATGACACCCAGAGAAAAGGTAAAATGATCCGGCAGTTGCTCAAACTCTTTCCTGACATCTTTATCCACAGCCGACGCCGCCTGGATCGCCCTGCCCACAAACCACAGCATGATGGAGACATAGTCCTTTTTCAAAGACTTGCCTCCTGCCCTGACTTCCCTGAAATTTTCCATTGTCCTTCTCCGATAATATCCCTTGTGCCATCGCGGAAGATGCGAAGCAATCTCAATTTCCTCATTCCATGCGCAGGACCTTCGCCCCCCGGATTCTTGCCTCTTTGAGTTCGAGCAGCGCCCTGTTGGCGTCTTTCAAGGCAAATTCCTGAACTTCCGGCCTGATGGGGATCTCCGCCGCCAGTTCCATGAATTCGCTGATATCACTCCGGGCCACATTGGCCACGCTTTTGATCTCCTTTTCGAGCCACAGGTGGGCAGGATAATCCAGCTTCAGCAGATAATCCTTATCCCCTTCTTCTTTCCGAATGGCGTTGATGACCAGCCTTCCCCCCGGAAATAGATTCTTCAAAGCCTCCACGACGGGCTTCCACGCCGGAGTGGTGTCGATGACGGCGTGGAGGCTTTCCGGCGGTTCGTCTTCCGTGTTCCCCGCCCAGACGGCGCCCAGTTCCCGGGCGAAGCCCTGTTCCCTCTCGCTCCTCGCAAAGACAAAGACGTTTGAATGGGGATACCTGTGACGAACCATCTTGAGGACCAGATGGGCCGAAGCTCCGAAACCGGTGAGCCCCAGGTTCTGGCCGTCTTTCAGGTTGGTCAGCCGCAGAGACCGGTGGCCGATGGCGCCGGCGCATAGAAGAGGGGCCGCCTCCGCATCGGAAAAGACAGGGGGAATGGGGTAGGAAAAATCCTCCGGCACGGTCATAAACTCTGCATATCCGCCGTGGGCATCCCGGCCTGTCGCCCGGAAGTGGTCACAGACATTCTCATTTCCTTCAAGACAGGCGCTGCAACGGCCGCAGGCGGAAAAGATCCAGCCGACTCCTACCCGGTCGCCGATTTTGAACCGGCCTGCCTTCTTGCCTATCCCGGCTACCCTGCCTACCACCTGGTGGCCGAGGACAATGGGAAATGAAGACGGCGGCGTCCTGCCCTCGATCTCATCCAATTCCGTATGACAGATCCCGCAGGCGGAAACCCTGATCAGAATTTCCACTTCCCCCGGCACGGGCTCCGGCATATCAAGCAATTCCAGGGGTGTCCTGTTCTCCCGGAAACTGGAAATTCCCCTCAATATCATGGCCTTCATGATTGATTACTTTCACCCTGCGTTTGTCACACTTGTTTCATTTTTGTAGTGGTAATCTGCAGCGGGAATCCAACCCCTCGTGTCATTCCCGCGCAGAGACTGTGTCACAATAGGGGAAGATGTCATTCCGAACGCACGGGAGGAATCTTAATATGTTAATATTATTATTCATTTAGATTTCTCGCTTTGCTCGAAATGACAAAAAAGAACATTATGACACCATCTCTGAGCGGGAATCCAGGATTTTCAATGGCTTGTTTTCATTTATTCTTGACAAGTAAAAGCAGTTTACTTAAAACTGCTTACCCAGTCAAGTTTGTATTCACTGCGGTAAATATTCATCGCCAATAGACGGGTTACTGCCGTTTACGCAGGAGATTGAGAGTATTATTAAACGTTGGAGGAGGAATTGTATGAAGGGAAAACAATGGGATAGTCCACCTGAAATGCAGATCGACCCGCAGAAGGTGTATCGCTGCACCCTTGAAACCAACCGGGGGACAATGGAATTGGAACTCTGTCCTCAATATGCACCCAGGACAGTCAATAACTTTATCTTTCTGGTGCAGGAGGGTTTTTATGATGGGGTCATATTTCACCGGGTGATCGACGACTTTGTCATCCAGGGTGGCGATCCGACCGGTACGGGCCGGGGTGGACCCGGATACAGGTTTGAGGACGAACTGGCAGGAAATCCCCTGATCCACGAAAGGGGAGCGATCTCCATGGCGAACTCAGGGCCGAACACGAATGGGAGTCAGTTTTTCATAGCACACTCGCCGCAACCGCATCTTAACGGGAAACACACGGTTTTTGGAAAGGTTGTGAAAGGACTGGATGTGGTGGATGCGATTCAGCAGGGTGACAGGATGGAGCGTGTATGGGTTAGCGAGACGTAGCCGTATGAAAGGGTGAAAAAAGATGAATTTCAAATTAATCTTGATTATTATCCTTACAAGCTTTACCGTGATATTTCTCATTCAGAATGTTGCTGCAGTGGAGGTGAGCTTTTTATTCTGGTATATTTCCATGTCGCGGGCGCTGCTGATCTTTTTTACACTGGTAATCGGTTTTCTTCTGGGATGGTTTTTGCATAGTTACCTGTCTTATAGAAAATCGAAAGACGAGTCCGACATTAATGTCTGACAATGATTGATCTTTGACATTCTCGTAAAAAGGCGAATTTTACCTCAATTTGTCATTCCCGTGAAAACGGGAATCCAGTATTTTCATATAGATACACACTACATGGATTCCCGCCGGAGCCTGCCCTCGAAAGTACTTGTCGGGGGCGGGAATGACAGGTTGGGGGACTTTTTATGTGTGATCATAAACAATTAAAATAAGGAGAGTTACAATGACAAGTCCGAACATCCATCTTCATGAACGGCTTCGCGTGCTGGCTCAGAATATATGGTGGACATGGCATCCGGAGGTCATCAGCCTTTTCAGTGACCTGCATCCACAGCTTTGGCGACAGGTTGACCATAACCCGATTGCGTTTCTGGATCAGATCACACCGGAGCAAATCGAGGAACGGGCCTCCGCGCTGGTGCTCCACAGCCGGATCAACTACGCATTCCGTCGACTGAATGAGTATGTTGCAAAGGATAGGACGTGGGGAGGCACACACTGCGGCAATTTAAACAAACGGCCGGTCGTCTATTTTTCTGCCGAGTTCGGCCTGCATGAATCACTGCCGATTTACTCCGGCGGATTAGGCATCCTGGCAGGAGACCATCTGAAAAGCGCCTCCGACCTGGGGATTCCTTTGATTGGAATCGGGCTTCTCTACCAGCAGGGCTATTTCAGTCAGAGACTGAGCAAAGATGGCTGGCAGGAAGAAAATTATGTCAATCTCCAAATCAACAACCTGCCGCTGAAAACCGTTTTGGATTCAAGCGGACAGCCATTGGTTTTGCGGATTGAGACCCGGAGCGGCCTGCTCCAGGCCCGGGTCTGGAAGCTTCAGGTAGGACGGGTTTGCCTGATGCTTTTAGATTCCAACGTGGAAGGCAACTCAACGGAAGATCGCGAACTGACTTCACGACTTTACGGCGGGGACAATAAATTGCGTATTCGACAGGAGGTGCTGCTGGGGATTGGCGGTGCGCGAATCTTACAGGCACTGAATATTTCCCCTGGAGTGCTGCATTTAAACGAGGGACACAGTGCTTTTGCTATTCTCGAAGAGGTCCGCCGGATTATGGAGTACGACCAGATCCCGTTTTATCGTGCACATCGACGCGTGTCCCTGTATACCGTTTTTACCACCCATACTCCCGTTGCCGCAGGCCACGACCGGTTCCCACCGGATCTGGTCGAAGAGCACCTCGGCATCTTCCGGGAAAAAATGGGATTGTCTCACGATGATTTTATGGCACTGGGACGCGTCAATCCGCAAGACAGGTCGGAGCCCTTCTGCATGACCGTCCTGGCCTTGAAAACCTCACGCCGGGCGAACGGCGTCTCGGCCATTCATGGAACGGTCAGTCGCCTGGCGTGGAATTCTCTGTGGCCGGCGCGGTCCGAGAAAGACGTCCCCATCGGCCACATTACCAATGGGGTGCACGTATTGTCATGGCTGGCGCCCCAAATGTACCAATTGTTTGGGACGCGTCTTGGCCAGGATTGGCCCACACGAATGGCGTACCCTGACTTCTGGGAAAGAATATCGGAGATTGATGACGGAGAGTTGTGGGAGACACACCAGAGCTTGAAGATGCGTCTTATTCGCTTCGTCCGCCGCCGCCTGCAATTGCAGTCAGAACGTCAGTGCCATGGTGATACGCTTAAACAAATCGATCAGATTCTTGACCCGGATGTGCTCACCATCGGTTGCGCCCGCAGATTTGCAACCTATAAGCGGGGAGACCTGATTTTATCTCAACCCGAGCGCTTGGCCAAATTAATTGAAGACGCTCACCGACCGATCCAGATCATATTTGCCGGGAAGTCCCATCCCAGGGACGACGACGGCAAGCGACTATTGCAGAGGATTGCCCAATACAGCTATAACAGCGCCCATGTAAGGAGAATCGTTTTCGTTGAAAACTACGATTACAACGTAGCCCGCCATCTTGTTCAAGGAGTGGATGTGTGGCTGAATACCCCCCGCCGGCCGTTGGAAGCGTGCGGCACCAGCGGTCAGAAGGTACTTCTTAACGGGGGTCTGAACCTTTCGGTTCTCGACGGCTGGTGGAATGAAGCATACGACGGCAAGAACGGGTTTGCCGTCGGTCATGGCGGCATGCACAACGATCCGGATGAACAATACAGAAGGGACGCCGAATATCTGTATGAAACACTCGAAAAAGAAGTGATTCCGCTATACTATGATAGGGGCACAGAAGGAATCCCGCATCACTGGGTCCAACGGATGAAACATGCTATGCAGACTCTCGGCTGGCGTTTCAGCGCAGACCGCATGGTCAAAGATTATGCTGAAAGTTCTTATCTTCCTGCGGCAAGCGCCACTTCTGCCGAAATGGAGTAATTTTTTAGGGAGGCAATGAATGTGAACAAACTGAAACATCTGATAGGACCGATGCGTCCTAAATTTTTGATTTTAACACCGGCGTGCGTCCTGGTTGGACTCGGAACCGCTGTCTGGACATCCGGGCGGGTAAGCATCCTTTACTTTATTCTCACACTCATCGGGGCAATTTCTACACACATCAGCGTCAATGCCTTCAACGAGTATTTTGATTTTAAAAGCGGCCTGGACTTCAGGACAGAGAGGACGCCCTTCAGCGGCGGCACCGGAACGCTGCCGGAGAACCCCGCTGTGGCGCCCCAGACCCTGGGCACTGCCGTAATATCTTTGGCTGTTGCAGGCCTGGTAGGCGCGTACTTCCTGTATGTGAGAGGCA
>JAPLJQ010000178.1 GCA_026388495.1 Deltaproteobacteria bacterium
GAGGATCGTGATGACGTTAAATAGTGGCGCGTGGGGATCAGGTTCTGCGTAAATCGAAATCGGCAGGTTAACCAGGGGCAGGGCAAGGAGAAGGAGATGCCAGACGCCGAGTTTCCTGGCAAAGAGATGGGCGTACAGATACCCCAGAAGGAGCATGGCCTGAAAGAACATAAGGCACGTCAGCCATACATGAGCAGCGCCGCCAAAATAAGGGGTCAGTAGCCGACCCACAAGGGGCTCCATACCAAACAGGAGGAGAGCTCCCAAAAAAACCATCCCTGTCAGAACTGCGATGGTTGCCCTTTGTCGGTTTATTTCCAAATGAGAATCCATGACCATCTCATAATACGTTAAGATTCAACCATCGCGTGACAGTTTTACAACGCTTCAATAATGACGCCTTCGCAAAAAGTCGGAAAATCCATACTTTGTCATTCCGGGCTTGATCCGGAATCCAGTATTATCTTAGACATCTCTGGCTTCCCGCCTTCGCGGGAATGACCTAATTGACATGTTTTGTTGCCCGAGTAATAACACATCGGGCAGCGGCTGACCATAAAAAACACGGTGGATGCGTCATATTATGCTTGATATTTAAGCAGATAAGATTATAAATAACAGCGATTATCCAGCACCTTTATCTTCTTTATTAATGTCGTGATGTAATGGATTTGAAGACCATGGGGCAGACGGTCAATCACCAGAACAAGTTTTCCATTGCCGTCGAAGATCAAGGGGGCGGCGAGACGCACCTGTCGATTTCAGGACGTATCATGATGGGAGATTTTGATATCTTTACAGCTGAAATCGAGAGGATATTAAGACAACAATCTCCTTCGTCTCTGACCGTTGATCTGGCCATGCTTCAATATATAGACAGTGCGGGCGCTTTATCCCTTGTGCAACTTGAGACGAGGGCCCGCGGCCAGTCTATTCCCGTCACATATAAAAACATGTCCAGGGAAACAAGAGGCATGATGGAGCTCATTGACAAACAATCGCTCATGACGCCCTCTATTTACTCTGAAAAGAAAAGGCTTCATCTCTTTGATCGGGTTGGTAATGCAACCATCAGTTTTTACGATGATTTAATTGACGTCATGACGTTTTTAGGGGAGCTCCTGGCGGCCATGACATACTGTACTTTGCATCCTCGATCCATTAGATGGGGCGATGTCCTCTTCTACATGAGAAAGTCCGGGTCGGAGGCATTGCCCATCGTGGGTCTCATCAGCCTCCTGATGGGTCTCATTATGGCCTTTATGTCGTCTCTTCAGCTTAAGCAGTTTGGTGCGAACCTTTATGTGGCCGCGCTTGTGGGCATTGCCATCGTGAAGGAACTGGGTCCCATGATGACGGCGATCGTTGTTGCCGGGCGTTCAGGATCGGCGTTTGCCGCCGAAATCGGCACCATGATGGTCAATGAAGAGGTGGATGCCCTTACTACCATGGGATTCGATCCTGTCCGGTTTCTTGCCATTCCCAAAATCATTGCGACCGTCCTTGTCGTCCCCCTGCTTACCCTCTATGCGATCCTGTTCGGAATCATGGGCGGTTTGCTTGTAGGCGTCATCGGCCTCGATTTGACATTTTATACGTATATCCAGCAAACGATGAAACACATACAGATGTTTGATGTGATTTCAAGCCTTGTGAAATCGGCCGTCTTTGCTTTCCTGATAGCGGGCATCGGCTGCCAGAGAGGATTTCAGGTATTCGGAGGCGCTGAGGCCGTCGGAGAATCGACGACGTCTGCCGTTGTTTCGGCGATCTTTCTGATCGTTGTAACCGACTCGGCGTTTGCCATCATTTTGCATTATGCTTTCTAATGTCATGACGAATCGCTCATCGAGCATGTCTGAAAGACCGCCCGTTATTACGGTTGAAGGGCTTGTTGCCGGTTATGGTGATCAAATCATTCTTGAAAATGTAAGTTTTGAAGTGAGGCAGGGCGCGATTTTTATTATATTGGGCGGCAGCGGCTGCGGCAAGTCCACCCTTCTCAAATATATGATAGGTCTTTACAGGACATCCGTGGGCAGGGTGGTGATCGATGGTACGGATATTATGTCTGTCGATGATGAAGCATTGAAAAA
>JAPLJQ010000545.1 GCA_026388495.1 Deltaproteobacteria bacterium
CAACTCAAACACCCCGCTGAAATCCGTGCATCGTTTCCCACCGAATCCCGATATTCATTTTCCCGATGTAAGGCCGCCGTCCATTAATATGTCTGTTGCATTGATGCCTGCCGCACTGTCTGAAAGAAGAAAGAGGATGGTTTCCGCAATCTCTTTTTTGCTTATCGCCCTTTTGATCGGCACCATGTCACGGACATCCCTTCCCTGCTTATTCAAGTAGTTTTTACCGCGTCCGGCGTCTATATAACCGGGACGCAGGATCGCCGTGGTTACACCGCGCTCTCCCAGTTCCAGCCCCATGTTGCGATAGAGAGCCTCCGAAGCCAGTTTGGCCGCCGCATAAAATCCCTGCCCGCAATTAGGCCTTTCTGCCGCGGAAGACGATATGAAGATCAAACGCCCCCTTCTTTTTTTGAGCATGACCCGGCCGGCCCGTTTCAGGACTTCTGCACGGAAGGAGACATTTTCCGTAAAATATCGGCAAACCCTCTCCTCATCAGCCGCCGCGATAAAACTTTCGTAGTTTCCCTGGGCAAGATCAACCATGAAGTCGAGATCGCCATCGATGTGACGGAACAGGGAATCCAGCGAATCACGGTCTCCGAAGTTCAGATGACAGACGTCGTACTTCCCTTCCAGGGGCTCCAGATATTTTCTTATCGAGGCGAGTCCTTTTTCGTTCCTGTAAGTCAGGATGGGCAGCAGCGATGCCCTTATCAAATGTTCCGACAGAGTGAGGGCAAGTTCGCAGGTGCCTCCCAGGATCAGAACGCGGACGCCGGAAAATGTGGCTGTCATCTCTTCAATGTCCCCGTGACGATTTTTTTATTTTCTCTGATGATAAAGCAAAGCAGGTGGTCATCCCGAAGCTCCATCCGAAAGGGATAACGACCGGGATGAAGGAATTCCTTGAACCTGAAATTTTCTATAACAAGCTGATCGCCCGAGAAACCGGCTTCTCTCCCTGCTTTCAAAAACGCATGGACGATCAGACTTCCCGGAACGACGGGATATCCGGGAAAATGCATTTGATAAATACCGTCGGCTGGGTCGAAGAAGAAGTCGCCCTCCCACGTATCCTTATCAATTTTCCTGACTGATCTTTTGTCGTTTTCCTTCATTTCCCGGCCTTATTGATCGGTGACAACCCTTATCGCCTCATACACCGTTTCACAGAGCTTATCGATCTCACCGTATGAAATGCTGAGGGGCGGCATCAGGACGATGACATCGCCTAAGGGGCGGACAATGACACCCCTTTCCCTTGCCTCCATAATCACCCTGTGGCCGGTTCTCTTCTCCGGAGGAAAAAGTTCCTTCGCTTTTCTGTCTCCCACCAGCTCTATACCCACCATGACCCCGCACTGACGAACCTCGCCGACATGGGACAGCTCGGCAAAAGGTTGCAGTTTTTTTGCCAGGTGCGCGATTTTTCCCTGGAGACTGCCGATCGTGTTCTCCTCTTCAAAAATTTCCAGGCTGGCAATGGATGCAGCGCAGGCCAACGGATTTCCCGTAAAGGTATGTCCGTGGAAAAACGTCTTGAATTCTTCGTACTCCCCCAGAAATCCCTCGTAAATTTTATCGGTCGCAAGAGTCGCCGCGAGGGGCATGTAACCGCCCGTAATTCCTTTGGACAGGGCCATGATATCCGGGGATACGCCCTCATGCTCGCAGGCGAACATTTTTCCAGTCTTGCCGAAGCCCACGGCCACTTCGTCGGCGATCATGAAAATGTTATAGCGGGTGCAAAGATCTCTTATACCTTTCAGGTATCCCGGCGGCTGGATCAGAATTCCTCCGGCCCCCTGGACCATGGGTTCCATGACAAGAGCCGCGATTTCAAGGTGATGGTCTTCCATGATCTCTTCCACCAGCGTCAGGCATGCCAGCCGGCAGTAAGGATAAGACGTTCCCAGAGGACAGCGGTAACAATAGGGCGATTCCACCTTGAAGGACGGGAAAAGGAGGTCTTTATACATGGCATGGAACAGACCGATCCCCCCGACGCTTACAGAACCTATGGTGTCTCCGTGATAGCCGTTGGACAGGTGGATGAATTTCTTTTTATTACTATTTCCCTCCGGAGCCTGCCGGTGGTACTGGAAGGCTATCTTCAGGGCAATTTCATTTGCCGTGGAGCCGTTGTCGGAATAGAAAACCTTCGTCAATCCCCTCGGGGCGATCTCAATCAACTTTTTCGCCAGCCGGATCGCCGGAATATGGGAAAGCCCCAGAAGAGTGGAGTGGGCAATTTTACCAAGCTGCTTTCTGACGGCATGATCCAGCGTCTCCTTCCGGTGGCCGTGCACATTGGTCCAGAGAGAAGAAACCCCGTCAATGTAGCGATTGCCGTCGATGTCAATCAAAACGCATCCTTCCCCTCCTTCAATGATAAGAGGTTTTTCCTCCATATAACCCTTCATCTGGGTAAAGGGATGCCAGATGTACTTTTTATCATCACGTTCCAAAGCTTCCTTTTGTTCAGCGGTTATCATATCTTATCTTAACCCCGATCATTGAATTCTGAATCTTGACGAACTCGTAAAGTCTGAAAATCCCAACTTTGTCATTCCGGACTTGATCCGGAATCCACTCCTTTACAGTAGTTACATTTACTCTGGATACCGGCTTTCGCCGGTATGACTAATTCGAGGCTTTTGCGATACTTCACGAACTCATCAAACGTTGATAAACGGTAGAATCCTTCGTGATGCTATTCATCTTTAAAATGATTCAACAGAGCGTTATATCTCCGGAAATGATTTTCCTGAGGTTTCCTTCGTGATCCTTCAGGATCAAAAAACCATCTTCATCAATATCCTGAACGACTCCCTCATGCGTATGATCAATTAAATCCACGCGGATTTGTTTTCCCGGCATATCCGAAAGCTGCTTCCATCGATTCATAATGGGGTGGAAGCCTCCGACGCTGAACATTTCGTAATACATCTCCAGCCACTCAAGGTAGGTGCGAAGGAGAGTAATCCGTTGGGAGACTTCCCCCGTCTCCAATAAAATGGATGTGGCCAGGTTTCTGATGTCGGAAGGGAAGCTTTCACAAGGCATGTTGACATTGACGCCGATACCGATGACAACATAGTGAATCCTGTCCATTTCGGCGCTGATTTCCGTGAGAATACCCGCCAGTTTCTTTCCATTTACGAGGATATCATTGGGCCATTTGATATTGACGCGCAGAGGTGTAAGAGAAAGGATCGTTTCAGCCACGGCAACGGAGGCCATAAGGGTCAATTTTGGCGCCTCGTGCGGCGATATCCGCGGCCTCAGAACAACGGAGGCGTATATCCCCTCACCGGAAGGAGAAAACCAGTACCTCCCCCTTCTTCCTTTCCCCTGTGTCTGCTTTTCTGCAATAACGACGGTGCCTTCGGGTGCTCCCTCAGCCGCCAAATGCTCTGCCCTGATATTGGTGGAATCCGTGTCCCTGAAATAAACGATATCACGCTTTCCGAATACATTTGTTTTCAGTCCTTCCCTGATTTCATTCGGGAGGAGCGAATCGGTCATCTGCCTGAGGAAGTAGCCTTTTTTCCTCGAGGATTCGATGATATACCCTTCATCTTTCAATGTACGGATATGCTTCCAGATGGCCGACCGGGAGATTGTCAGGTTGCGGCCCAAAAACTCACCCGAGACCCATGATCCTTTTCCCGCCTTCAAACTCATCAGAAGCTGGTCTTTTGTCGACATGGCGTGGCCTATACCATCCCGCCGGCTATATGTCAACCATATATTTATTTGTGGTTGACATATGCTTCCGACTCTGGTATCTGGCAAAGCGCGTTCCCCGGAACTGTTCGCAAATACGACGCCTGCCATCCACATAGCAGGCTGTGCGGGATGTCCGCCTTCTCATCAGGCAAAGGAGAAAAACAGATGATCAATAGAAAAATCGCCCATGTTGCGGAAAAAATCGCCCATGACGGTGAATTCGCCGTTTCTTATGAAGATGCCTGCGGACTTGCGGCGCTTCCGGAAACCGATACGATGGACCTTTTATTTTGCGCCAACAACATCAATAAGAGGTTCAAGAAATCCATCATTGTCTGTTCCATTATCAACGCCAAATCAGGTCTCTGTTCGGAGGATTGCGCTTTCTGTGCCCAATCGTCGTATCATCAAACCGGAATTGAGACGTACCCCTTTTTAAAGGAAGATGACGTTGTGGAACACGCCCTCAGGATGCACGAGGCGGGCGCTACTAAATATTCCATGGTTACAAGCGGTTACATGCTAACCGATGAAGAAGTTTCTATTGCATGCGGCGCCGCCGCAACGATTGTCGAAAAAACAGGGATTACCGTTTGCGCTTCCCCCGGAATGATCACCGCGTCCCTGGCGCGTCGACTGAAGGAGGGAGGCATTACCTTTTACCATCATAATCTGGAAACCGCCCGGAGCTATTTTGATCACATGTGCACCACCCATTCCTACGATGAAGATATTCAGGCGGTAAGAATCGCAAAATCATCGGGCATGAAGGTGTGCTCGGGGGGCATCCTGGGGCTGGGCGAAACCTGGGAGCAACGGGTTGAACTGGCATGCACCATCAGGGACCTCAATGTGGATGGGATACCGATCAACTTTCTCAACCCCATCCGCGGCACCAAAATGGAAAACCGTCCCCTCCTATCGCCTGCGGAGGCTTTGAAATGCATCGCCCTTTTCAGATTGATCAACCCGGGCAAAGACATCATCATATGCGGGGGAAGAGAGGTAACGCTAAGGGATTATCAATCCTGGATTTTTCTGGCCGGCGCCAACGGTCTTATGATCGGCCACTATCTGACGACACAGGGACGAAATATTAAGATGGATCTGGACATGATGGCAGACAGTCAATCCTGGCTGAATGAGAAATAAAACCCATCTTTTTCAAGGCGCCGTCGTTCTCTTCCTTTCTTCTTGACGTTCGGGCCCCTTATTCCCTATACTTGACCGACCTGGAAGGGAGCCCGTATCAAAGATGGCCATCATAGAAACCCGTGCCCTTGCGAAAACGTACGGCAAGATACAAGCCGTGCGCGGCATCGACCTGAACATAGAGAAGGGTGAAATCTTCGGACTCCTCGGTCCCAACGGGGCGGGCAAGACCACCACCATCGGCATGCTCTGCACCATCGTCCGCCCGAGTTCAGGGAGCGCTTCCATAGCCGGTCATGACATCGTGAGGGAGCCTGCGGAAGTGAGGCGCAACGTGGGCATCGTCTTTCAGGATCCCACGCTGGACACCATCCTTACCGGCCGCGAGAACCTCAAACTCCACGCACTCCTCTATGGCGTCCCCTCAGATATTCGGGAAAAAAGAATAAAGGAGCTCCTGGAACTCGTTGACCTGAAGGACCGTGCCAAAGATATCACACGCACTTATTCGGGAGGGATGCGGCGAAGACTTGAACTGGCCCGCGGCCTTTTACACCGGCCGGCGGTGCTTTTCCTCGACGAACCGACGCTGGGTCTCGACCCGCAGACAAGAGCGCGCATATGGGACTATATCAGGAAGATGGCTCAGAAGGAGCAGACCACCATCGTGCTCACCACCCATTACATGGAGGAGGCAGAGCAGGTCTGCGACCGGGTGGGCATTATCGACCATGGCAGGATCATAGCCCTTGGCTCCCCGGAGGATCTTAAGGAGTCCATGGGCGGGCACATGGTGATTCTGCGGATGAAGGAGGCGCCCCTTGACAGGATACGCGCCCTGCCCTACGTCTCGGAGGCGACGCAAAACGACGACATAGTGGAGATTACCATGGAGGAGGCCCATCTCCACCTGCCTGATCTCCTCTTGAATATCCGGAACGTGGAGTGTGTGGAGACGAGGGCGCCCACGCTCAATGACGTATTCATCAAGCTGACGGGACGGGACATACGGGAAGAGGAAATCGAGGATTCCGGCGGCTGGGTGGAGTCTGTGGCCCGATATCGCCAGAGGGGACATTGAGACCATGGATTACGGTCGATTCAGGAAAGAGTGTCTCGGCGTATACGCCGTCTGGTGGCGGGAGATCAAGGTCTTCCAGCGCGAAAAAAGCCGCGTGGTGTCCAGCATCGTCCAGCCCCTCATGTGGCTCTTCCTCTTCGGCAACGCCATGGGAGCCAGCCTTGATGTCAACGGGGTCAACTACCGGGACTATATATACCCCGGGATACTCTCCATGTCGGTGCTCTTCGGATCCGTCTTTTTCGGTCTCTATATTGTATGGGACAGGAAGCTGGACGTCCTCAAGGCCGTGCTGGTGGCCCCGGTATCGCGCATCAGCATATTCCTCGGCAAGGTTCTCGGTGGCTGCACCGACGTCACCCTTCAGGTACTGATACTCTTCCTGTTCTCTTTCCTGTTCTCCTCCATCAACCCCTGGGGCATCCCCCTGGCATTACTCATATTGTTCATAACGTCGATAGCAATGGTTTCAATGGGCCTGGCCATCGGCTCCTTCCTTGAGAGTCTGGAGGGTTTCCAGGTCATCTCGACATTCGTTGTTTTCCCACTCTTCTTCCTGTCCGGCGCCCTTTTTCCTGTTGATGACCGTCTTCCCGGCTGGCTGCAGGAATTGGTGAGGCTGAATCCCCTAACCTATACCGTTGATGGGGTCAGGGGCGCCCTGCTGGGCCTAAACACCTTCCCTCTCTATGTTGATCTCGGCGTCATCACTGTCTTCGCCGTACTGATGATACTGGCAGGGAGCGCTCTGTTCAGCCGGATGAAGTGATTCCCCGACCATCCTGTTTCTATCCCGCAGGCGCTTTACCTGTCGGCAGATACGCATCGAGGTCGTGATGAGAAGACTTATGGATTGACAGATTCCTTAACAGATGTTTCAATGCAATGGTTTAAGATCAATGAATGAGGAAGGAAACTTTATGAAAAAGGAAGGTACGTACGCAAGATATATGGCGGTTCTGTGGGTTTTGTGTCTTATGCTTGTCTCATGGCCTGCATTGGCGGATGACTATGACACAGGCGTCAAGGCAAACGTGTTGGTAAAATCGGCGACGGCAAGCAACGGTCAGAAAGTGGCATACCCCCATACACAAAATGCCGAGGTGACAGCCATGATCGTTGATATCGCTCCCGGCAGGGAAACAGGCTGGCATCTTCATCCCGTGCCGGTGTATGCCTATGTCATCGCGGGAAAACTGGCCGTGGAACTCGAGGACGGAAGGCGATATGAATTCAGCAATGGCCAGGCGATCATCGAAGCGGTGAATACCCCTCACAACGGCATCAACATCGGCAACGTGCCCGTGACGCTCATCGTCTTTTACACCGGTGTACGGGGCATGCCCATTGTGAAGAAAATTGAAGAGAAAAGATCAAAGAGATAGACGCCCATGCGGTCTGATTCTGGACAAACTGACAAGAAAGGTCAAGGGACATTGAACAATATGGAAAAAGTGGTTTTTTGCGAGATGTGTAAAGCCGTGCGGGCCTTTACCCGTTGTCTGGGGTGTGGCATCGCCCTGTGTGAAAACTGTGCCTGCGATGTGGTAAAAACGTCCGGCCATGACCATGTCTGGTCGATCTCTTACTGCCCGCTGTGCATAATCGATCCCGCAGTGAACCCGGATGCAGAACCTGTAAAAGGGAAGGCATAAATGGATCGAACCGTATCAACCGTCATTGACGGAGAAACATGTATCGGATGCGGGCTCTGCGTAAAGGTCTGTCCATCCCGAACCATTTCCATGCAGGATAAAAGGGCGGTTGTATCGGGAGACAGGTCTTTATCCTGCGGGCATTGCGCAGCCGTGTGTCCTGTAGACGCGATCAGGGTGTCCGCCATTGACGACGATACATCAGAGTTCTCAACCTTCCGGGCGGATAAGAACTGGCTGCCCCACGGAGAATTCGATACGGTTCAACTGGTCAGACTCATGGGATCGAGGCGTTCCTGCCGCAATTTCAAAGACAGACCGCTCGATCATGCCATCCTGGACGATCTGGTTAAAATCGGGGTTACGGCGCCTTCCGCTACAAACAGCCAGTTATGGACATTTACCGTATTGCCGTCACGGAAGGCGGTTCTGGCCATGGGAGGACATATCGCCCGTTTCTTCAAAAAACTGAACCGGTTATCCGAGAAACGATTCGTGCGAATGTTTTTAAACCTCGTCGGCAAGGAAAACCTGGAGCGATATTACCGTGAATATCACGACTCTGTCGAGGAAGCGCTCTCTGAATGGGATAAAGGGGGCACTGACATGCTGTTTCATGGGGCGACAGCGGCCATCGTCATCGGGTCGAAGCGTGGCGCCAGTTGTCCGAGAGAGGATGCCCTGCTGGCTGCGCAGAACATCCTCCTTGCGGCTCACAGCCTGGGGCTTGGCAGTTGCCTCATCGGGTTTGCCGTGGAGGCCATGAAAGGAGATCCCGGCATCAAAATAACCCTGGGGATTCCGGATGATGAACAGGTTTACGCCGTCATTGCCTTAGGCTATCCTGACGAGACATACCGCCGGATTCCCGGCAGAAAGGCCTATACAAGGCGTTACTCCGAGGGAGGAATCTGACATATGCCACTTACGAAAGAGCAGCTCATCGCTGAACTGGACAGTGCTCACCGTCGTATTGCCGAACTTGAAAAATCTGAGAAGAAACATCTGGCGACACAAGAAACCTGTCATGCCCTGGTCGATCACTCCCTCCAGGGTCTGTTGATTTTGCAGGAAGGGAGGATTGTATTTGCCAACCGGCGCTTTTCCGAGATGAGCGGTTACACCGTTGAAGAACTCCTGAACGCCTCGCCGGAGGAACTGGAAGCGGGCATCCATCCCGAAGAAAGAGACCTCGTATGGGGGCATAACCGGGCACGCCTCGAAGGCAAGCCGGTTCCCGGCTGCTACGAGTATCGCGCACTGCGGACGGACGGAGAA
>JAPLJQ010000262.1 GCA_026388495.1 Deltaproteobacteria bacterium
TCTTTCACGATGCCTGCAGCGTTCTCTTTAAGGGTCAGATAATCCGTTTTGGCGACGCGGTTAAGGGGTATCTCCCCCGCTTTGAGAATCTCCACGTGGGAAGGGCGGGAGTAGGAGGAGATGTCTTTACAGGCCGCGATGACCTCTTCGGGCGTGATGGTCTGACCTTCCAGGCATTCCACAAAAGCCATGATATCCTCGTTGAAAACCTCATGTTCCACGCCGACGACGGCTACCATGGCGGCCCTGCCCATGAGTTTTTCGTGGATGTGGTTTTCAACATCGTCCGGATAGACCTGGTACCCCTTCGACTTGATGACGAGCTTGGCCCGGCCGACGAAATGAAGGCCCTGTTCATCGTAATAGCCGAGGTCGCCCGTATAGCAGCCGCCGTCTTTTGACACCGTCCTGGCCGTGTTTTCCCGATCATCCAGATAGCCTAAAAAAATCTGGGGGCCGGAAAAGCATATCTCTCCGATTTCGCCTTTCCGCTTCTGAGACCCTGCTGTTCCATTCGGCTTCATGACATCGCGGATGGTGATGGGGCACAGGGGAGAGTCATAACCGATACCGGACGCAAGCTCATCCACATCGGCATCCACATTCGTATAGGTGCAGAAACCCGCCGTTTCCGTAAGGCCGAGGCCCGTACCGATCCGCGGCGCCATCTTTCTCATCTTCACCAGGAACTCTCTGGAAACGGCCTGACCGCCGTAAATGACGAAGCGGAGGCTGGAAAGATCGTAACGATTATAATCAGGAAGACGCCATTCCATGTTGAACAGCGCCGGGATCTGCCCGATGACGGTTACTCTGTGCGTCTCAATGGCCTCAAGGGAGAGCTTCGCGTCGAAGATATGGAGGATCACCGCCACACCGCCTCCGAAAATGATGGTTCCCAGTTGTTCCGTCGTACATCCCACATGGGAGAGGGGAAGATTGATCAGCATCCTGTCGAATGTATCCAGCTCAAAGCCTGCAGAAAGGCCGATATTCTGGATCAGGATATTCTCATGGCACAAAAGCGCCGGCTTCGGCGACCCCGTTGAGCCGGTCGTAAAGATGATCAGGCAGGCATCCCGCTTTCCCACGAGCCGCCGGGCCTTCCTCAGCCGGCCCGTGATAAGGCTCATGAGATAAACCTTCTTGATATCCTTGATAAATTCCGTTATTCCCACGGCGCCTTCCATGATCAGATCGGCTTCTTTCTGAAACTGGACCCAATGGCGGATCGTGGGGCAGGCCGCCATGACCTCCCGGATGATGGGCCGGAAATCCGCGACGACCGTCTTGCCGAGGAAGAAATACGCCTTCGGCTTCATCTTGTCCATGCAGAATTGGATTTCTTTTGCCTTCAGGCGCAGATCCAGGGGGGCGACAATGACCCCGATGCGATAACAGGCGTAGATGAGATAAATATGTTCCTTCAAGAGGGGCAGGCTCGTGGCGACGATATCCCCTTTGGCAAGACCGATGGAAAGCAGCTTGGCTGCAAAGGCCGATACGGACGTGTTAAACTGCTTCCAGTTTACCGTCTGGCCGGTATTGTGTTCAATGATAGCCGTGTCTTTAGGCCGCTTGTTTGCGTAAAGAGCCACATAGTCGGCAATGTTGGGCAGGAGGGATTCATACATCTGTCTGCAGCGTTGATCTTTTTTATGATCCTTCACAACGTTCACTCCTCATGTATTGTTGGAATGCACCGAGATCAACGCAGTACAGGAAAACCCCTTTTTGTGTCAAGGAATTTGGGCCGAGACGCCTACTGAGGGCTCTTCTCCTCCCGGTCCACATGATTCTCTTCTACGGTGGAAGTCTGAGAATCAGCATTTATACCGGATATGCCCGGATCTTCAATTTGACTCTCCGGGTCTGTATCGGTCTTCGGCAGTCTGGCTTCTTTACGGCGGGCCGCTTTATCTACCTGCTTCTTCTGCCTTGCCTTTTCTCGCTGACGTTTCTCGAAGGAATATTTTGATTTGGCCATTCTTTGATACCTGGGTTTACCTTTCTTTGAATCGTTACAAAAAATTACTTAAAAAAGAAAGAGGCATTCCACAATACTCTTCGTTTAATGGACTGCCTCTTCTGTTTCTCAGACGAACTTATATGGGCTTTACGTTTTCCGCCGCCGGGCCTTTATTGCCCTCCACAACGTCGAAACTCACACGCTGGCCCTCATGTAACGTCTTGAAGCCGCCGGCCTGAATGGCGCTGTAATGAACGAACACATCACCGCCGTCATCCTTTTCGATGAACCCGAAGCCTTTATGTTCATTAAACCATTTTACTTTACCTTCTGGCATCGCTTATATCCTCCTTTCTTAAATTTTCTTAGAGTCGGATTAACACGCTGACAGAAAGAAAAAAACCGCCAAGACTATAAAGAACGTGGCGGCAAACCTTTGCACTTCAAAATGTCTATATCCAACTGCTACCGTACCCTATTGACCAACACAACACAGATGAAGGGCACGAGGCACCTATATTAAGAACATAAGGGAAAGTCAAGGGTTTTTTTACTATAAGGCTGCCGCTTTTTCCAACAGCGATTCGAACCTTTGAAGGCCCTTGCCACCCGATGAGTCCTGACATGCCGTCCACTGTCTGAGCTTTTCAATGGCATGGTTGCTTTCGATCGATGCACGACCCATTTCCACGCCTTTTCTGATGCTGTCGCATTTACCTGCCGTATAGAGGATGGCGCCCGCATTCAGGCAGGTGAAATCAATGCAGGCCTTATGCTTTTTCCCGGAAAGCACCTGTATAAAACGCACCGCCTCTGTTGCCGGGTCGCCGATTGCGGCCATTTCTTCAAAAGGTGTTTGTTTTAAACCCGCATCTTCCGGTAAGAGGGTATATTCATTGCAGCCATTCCGGGTGAATTCGTGTACAACTGTTCCGCCTGACAGAGACAGCTCGTCCATTCCATAACCGGATTTGGCGTCTTTTCCATACACCACCATACCCTTTTCATAACCTATGGATTGCATGACCAGGGCGGCTTTGCGGACCAGTTTTTCCGTGTAAACGCCGCGCAGACCGTAAGTCGGCCTGCACGGATTGGCGAGGGATGCGGCAATATTCAACGTTGAACCGAATCGTATCTGGCTGAGGATGCGACCGAGGGCGCCGGGATGCACTTTCGGGCTCATGCCGTTGAAAAGCCCGATGCCCGCCTGTCTTAAACTGTTTTCTACAATACTGACATCGCATTCGACGTCTATACCGACGGCTTCCAGAATATCTACGGTTCCGCAAAGGGACGTAATGGCACGCGCCCCGTGGCGGACCATGTTGATTCCGCAGGCGGCGGCGACAATGGCGGCGGCGCTGCTGACATTGAATGTCTTAAGCGCGTCCATCCCTGTGCCGGAATTTTCAAACAGGGAGTCGGGAAGATCGGGCGCTGAGTGAATGGTGTCGATTTCATCAATGGCCGCCCAGGCACCGGCGATTTCATCAACCGTTTCACCCTTGGCCACCAATGCAGCCAAAAATGCGCCCTGTTGCAGGTCGGGCTGTTCATTCAGAAGAACTTCCCTGAACATTCCGTAGGTTTCATCTCTCGACAGATTCTCCCCTTTAATCAATTTCTGAATCTTCGTTCCGAAATCCTTTATTTTTGCAGTGTCTGCCATATTCACTCCTTTATTTAATCCGTTCATGATTTTCTAATCGTTTATATCGTGAGTTTTTTGATACATTCATTTGCATGATGAGCAGCTCTTGCCGTGTGTTCATGGAGAGAGGAGTATCTTCATGCAGTCGCGTTTTTCAACAAGTTTCAGGGCATGTTCGAGATCTTCCAGAGGCATTCTGTGAGAAACAAGATCTCGCACGGCTATTTTCCCGCTTCCGATATAGTCCAGGGCCTTCCTGCCATGACGATAGGCGCATCCGTAAGCGCCTATAATCATCTGTTCACAATAATGAAACTGATTGAAATCGACCTTGATGCCGGACTTGTCCGGTGAAAGACCTGAAAATATGACAAGTCTCCCGCGCATATTCAGATGGGAGAGGGCCTGATGGTATGCGTCGTCAGAACCCACCGCAACGACGCATACATCAAATGTCATCGCCGGCGGTTTCAAGTATCCGCGCAAAGGGGGTAAGCGCCTTTCATCCGTCTCTATGACATAGGGTTGGGCTTCCAAGGCGCTGGAAGCCCGACAGAGAAGGGTTCCTGCCGGTCCTGCCCCCCAGATCCCAATGCTTTCTCCCTTGCTCAGGTTTGCCAGCTCGAGGGCATTGAGGCAGCATGAAAGGGGCTCGGCGAAAATCGCCTCATCGTCCGTTATTGTATCGGAAAGAAGGATAAGGCTTTTTGCAGGCGCCAGGACATATTCCGCAAACCCCCCATGACGGTGGAATCCCATGATCTTCATGCCACTGCACAGATTTTCAGCGCCGGCGCTGCAGTATCTGCAATGGCCGCAACTCGTGCCGGGATAAACATACACGCGCTGGTCTATGGAAAAGTCAGACACGCCTTCGCCCAATTCACAGACGGTACCCACCACCTCTTCACCAGGGACACGGGGAAGGATAAGATCCCGATGGCCCGTTCGTATCAGTTTCAAATCGGTCCGGCAAAGGCCGGTTACATTTACTCGCAACAGGACATCGCCCGGGCCCGGTTTTGGAATATCGATATCCTTGATCGTAAAGGACCCGACTTCTTCAACGACGACAGCTTTCATGATTCCTCCGTAAGGCAACATTCCAATAAAAAAAAGGGCTCCCATGGACAGCAACTATCCACGGGAACCCTTTACCATCAGATTCCACAATATATCCGCTTCAGCAGGTCTTCTGGCTCTCGGATCATTCAACAGGCTGCAGTCTTCCCATCAGGGTGTTCCCTGACAGTGACTTCTTGCCGGATTTGCAGCCTGCGTTCCCGATTACAGCGGCGGGACCGCCACGGATTTTCACCGTGTTCCGGGATACTGGAGCGATGATTATGACAAACGATTTTTCTTACAGGATCGATTCCATATAGGAAAAATCGGTTTATGTCAAGCTCAGAAGGAAGAACGGAAAAAAAGTGCCACTCTTGACGAACTCGTAAAAAGTCGTCATTCCCGCGCAGGCGGGAATCCAGACGGAATGCAAATGATCGAAATTACTGGATTCCCGTTTTCACGGGAATGACAGAATATGTGGTTTGCAGTCTTTTTACGAGTCCATCACTCTTGACAATTGAAATTTCGTGACTATTTATATATAGATATACAAAAAAGTGGCCATAAAGTCATTAAGCAGTAACCATTCAGTTTCACACAGCAATCAAAACGATCTTACAAGTTTTATACGTCAGGAGGTTAAAAAATATATGAAGTTCAAACCATTGAGGGATTATGTGCTGGTTTCACATGTTAAGGCGGAGGGAAAAACATCCGGAGGTATTATTATTCCTGATACGGCGACGGAGAAACCGCAGGAAGGAAATGTGATTGCGGTCGGTCCAGGCAGAAGGGATCGTGACGGCAAGCGGATTGAAATGGAAGTCAAGAAAGGGGACAGGGTTTTATTCGGGAAATATTCCGGCACAGAAATCAAGATCGAAGGCAAAGATCACGTCATCATGAAGGAAGACGAGATATTCTGTGTTTTATGATGCATGAAA